>DASWGE010000406.1:0-4104 GCA_036393895.1 Streptosporangiaceae bacterium
TTCGCCGCTCGCCTCGTGCTCGCCGCGCCGCAGGATCTTGAACACCAGCTTGTCTGCCTCGTCGCCGTATTTACCGAGCAGCACGTCGACGCGCTCGAACGCCGGGGTCTGCAGCGGCTCGAAGCCGTAGCTCGCGAACACTGAACGCAGCACCCCGAATGCACGCTCGCGCTTGGTGAGCTCGGCCGCGAGGAAGTCGCGCGTCCCCGACGGCGGATCGAACTGGTTAGGCATGGGATCTATGATCCCACGCTGTGAACGGCCGACCGGCCCTGCCGGCATAGGCTTATGGACGTGGTACTGGCACCAGGAGAGCGGCGGCTGCTGCGGATCGAGGCGCGCAACAGCCAGACCCCGATCGAGCGCAAGCCGCCGTGGATCAAGACGAGGCTGCGAACCGGACCCCAGTACACCGAGCTGCGGCAGCTTGTCAGGCGCGAAGGACTGCATACGGTCTGCGAAGAGGCGGGCTGCCCCAACATCTACGAATGCTGGGAGGACCGCGAGGCGACGTTCCTGATCGGCGGCGACCAGTGCACCCGGCGGTGTGACTTCTGCCAGATCGCCACCGGCAAGCCCGGCCCGCTCGACACCGATGAGCCGCGCCGGGTCGCCGAGTCGGTCGCCGCGATGGGCCTGCGCTACGCCACAGTCACCGGGGTCGCGCGCGACGACCTGGCCGACGGCGGAGCCTGGCTCTACGGGCAGACCTGCGCCGAGATCCATCAGGCCGTTCCCGGTTGCGGCGTCGAGCTGCTGATCCCCGACTTCAACGCCGAGCCTGCCCTGCTCGCGGAGGTATTCGGGGCGCACCCCGAGGTCCTCGCCCACAACATCGAGACGGTGCCGAGGATATTCCGGCAGATCAGGCCAGGATTCAGGTATGAGCGCTCGCTGGCCGTCCTCGAGGCGGCCAAGGCCGCCGGGCTGATCACCAAGTCAAACCTGATCCTCGGCATGGGCGAGCGGCGGGACGAGATCACCGCGTCGATGCGCGACCTCAGGTCAGCGGGCTGCGATCTGCTGACCATCACGCAGTACCTGCGCCCGTCACCCAGGCACCATCCGGTCGAGCGGTGGGTGCCGCCCGCCGAGTTCGGCGAGCTTGGCGACGAGGCGCTGGCTCTCGGCTTCGCTGGCGTCATGTCGGGCCCGCTGGTCCGCTCGTCCTACCGCGCCGGGAGGCTGTACCGGGCGGCGCTGGATCGCCTCAGCCCTCCGGTCGGCACCGAGCGGGCTTGACCGGGTTCGCGCCGGAGGTCGCATGCTCGTATTCTCACGTGCATGGTAAAGATGCCCGGCGGCACTGCAAGGCAGGCGCAAAACACTGCAAAGCAGGCGCAAAATAAGGCGAAGGGCGCAGCTGACGACCCGGCAGCGGCAGGCCGGTTCAAGCAGATCTGGATGATAGGCGGATTCATCCGCAAAACCGATCCGAGGGCCCTGCCGATCATCATCGGCAGCGGCGTCGCGGTGCTCGTCGTGCTGGTGGTCGTTGGCCTGCTGACCGGGCAGGCGGCACTTCTGATCCCGCTCGGAGTGCTGCTCGGCATCATGACGTCCTTGCTGCTGTTCACCCGGTACGCGCGCGAGACCAGGTTCAAGGCCCTCGCCGGGCAGCCAGGCGCGGCCGGGGAGATACTGCGGACATTGCGCGGTAACTGGACGTTCACCCCCGGTGTCGCGTTCAACAGGGACATGGATCTGGTGCACCGCATCGTCGGCCGGCCCGGCGTGATCCTGGTCGGTGAGGGGTCACCGAACCGGCTGGCCATCCTGATCAGCGCGGAAAAGAAGAAGATGGCGCGGATCGCCTACGGTGTCCCGATCACCGAGCTCCAGGTCGGCACGGAGAAAGGCCAGATCCCCATCCGCAAGCTGGAGCGCACCGTGATGAAGCTGCCGCGCAACCTGAAGCCGCCGGCCGTCACGGACCTGAACAACCGGCTCAAGGCCCTGCCGTCGGCCATGCGGGGGCCGGGCGGCCCGATGCCGCGGGCCGGCCGGATGCCGAGGCCCCCGCGCCCGAAGGTGCGCTGAAGCGGAGTCCCGGCGCCCGAGGGCGCGCTGGTCAGAGCCTGACGACAGCGGTGTTGGCCGCTCGATCGTGCAGGCCGCGCAGATTCTTATCGACCATCAGCGGCGGCACGACCGTCAGCAGCAGCAGCGTCCGCACTAGCCCCCAGCCGAACCCGACCATGCGCCCGTCGAGCCTGGCGACCCTGATCCGCAGCACCAGCTTGCCGATCGTGAGCCCGGTGAGGGCGGTGAAGACATAGTCCTGGGCAGCGAAAAACAGCAGAGTCCACAACCCCACATCCGCGGACGGCGGCCTGATCGCGACAGAAACGACGAGCATGCAGAGCAGCCAGTCGATGAAAAGGGCGCCGACCCGTCGCGCCATTCCGGCCACCGCGCCAGGGCCAGCCTCGGGCAAGCCCAGGTCCGCGCCAGGGTAATCTGAGGAATCTGCGGCGCCAGCCCGCCTCGCGCCCAGCGAGTCGGCCCGATTGTGCTCAGTCACGCATTCACAGTACTCAGCCAGCCTGGCGACGCAGCCGGGGGAAGGCATGAGCGTGCGGCGTAACGCGGCAGAAACATCGGGGACACGGACAGGAAATCGCCAACCGCTAGCCTCATGCAGACTCACCCGCCGGCCGGCACGTGAGCGAGCGAGGGAGAATTGATGTTCACAAGCGGTGAAGAGGTTCTGCGGTTCATAGCCGACGCCGACGTGCAGTTCGTCGACGTGAGGTTCTGCGACCTGCCAGGGACGATGCAGCACTTCACGGTTCCCGCGGGCGCGTTCGAGGAGCGGGTGTTCACCGACGGGCTGATGTTCGACGGCTCATCGATCAGGGGCTTCCAGGAGATCCACGAGTCCGACATGCTGCTGCTGCCGGACCCGACCACGGCCGTGATTGACCCATTCCGCACCCACAAGACGCTCAACCTTACGTTCTTCGTGCACGACCCGCTGACCGGCGAACCGTACAGCAGGGACCCGCGCAACATCGCCAAGAAGGCCGAGCAGTTCTTGCGCGGCAGCGGCATCGCGGACACGGCCTACTTCGGGCCCGAAGCCGAGTTCTACATCTTCGACTCGGCGCGGTTCGCGACCAATCCCAACGAGGGCTACTACTACCTCGACTCGATCGAGGCCGCCTGGAACACCGGGCGGGATGAGCCAGGCGGGAACCTGGCCTACAAGCCGCGCTACAAGGGCGGGTACTTCCCGGTCCCGCCGACCGACCACTACAGCGACCTGCGGTCCGAGATGGTCCGCATGCTGATGGAATGCGGCGTCGACGTCGAGATGCAGCACCATGAGGTCGGTACCGCGGGCCAGGCTGAGATCGACATCAAGTTCGACAGCCTGCTGCAGATGGCTGACAAGCTCATGCTCTACAAGTACGTGGTCAAGAGCGTGGCCAGGGCTGCTGGCAAGACCGTGACGTTCATGCCCAAGCCGCTGTTCGGCGACAACGGATCCGGTATGCACTGTCATCAGAGCCTGTGGAAGGACGGCGCGCCGCTCTTCTACGACGAGGTCGGTTACGCCGGACTGTCCGACACGGCCCGGTATTACATCGGCGGCCTGCTCAGGCACGCCCCGTCGTTGCTGGCGTTCACCAACCCGACCACTAACTCCTACCACCGGCTCGTTCCCGGCTTCGAGGCGCCGGTCAACCTGGTCTACTCACAGCGGAACAGGTCGGCTTGCGTCCGGATCCCGATCACCGGCTCAAGTCCGAAGGCCAAGCGGATCGAGTTCCGCGTCCCCGACCCGTCGAGCAACCCGTACATCGCGTTCGCCGCCATGCTGATGGCCGGCGTGGACGGGATCAGGAACAAGATCGAACCTCCCGAGCCGATCGACAAGGACCTCTACGAGCTGCCGCCGGACGAGGCCCTCGCTATCCCGAAGGTGCCCGGCTCGCTTGAGAAGGTGCTCGAGAGCCTCGAGAGCGACCACGAGTACCTGCTCGAGGGCGGCGTCTTCACCGGTGACCTGATCGAGACCTGGGTCGAGTTCAAGCAGACCCACGAGATCGACCCGATCAGGCTCCGCCCGCATCCGCACGAATTCGAGATGTACTTCGA
>DASWGE010000407.1:0-4895 GCA_036393895.1 Streptosporangiaceae bacterium
GCCCGCCCGGAAGGGGGACGAGCCCAGGGGCCGGCTTCAACCCGAATAGGCCGCAGCAGGCAGCGGGGATCCTGATCGAACCGCCGCCGTCCGAGCCGAGCGCGAGGGCTGCCATCCCCGCCGCGACCGCCGCTGCCCCGCCGCCAGTGGAGCCGCCCGGCGTCCGGCTGCGGTCCCACGGGTTGCGCGTCGCAGCGGCGGATGCAGGCTCGGTAAACGGCCAGATCGCCAGCTCGGGCAGCTGCGTCTTGCCGATGATGACGCAGCCGGCCGCCCGCAGCCGCACGACGAGCTCGTCGTCCGCCGCCGCTGGCTCGGGCGACGTCGCGGCCGAGCCAGCCCTGGTCGGCTCGCCTGCGACATCGACGTTGTCCTTGATCGCGACGGGCACCCCGGCGAGCGGCAGGTCGCCCAGGTCGTCCCGGTCGGCCAGCGCCGCCGCTTCTGCCAGTGCCTTGTCGGCTCGGACCAGCTGGAACGCCCCGATCATGGGGTCGAGGGCGGCGATGCGGTCTACGTGCGCGCTAACCACCGCGACGGGGCTGATCAGCCGACCTCGCACGCGGCTCGCCATTTCGCGTGCGGTCAGCGAGCACAGGTCGTCGCCGGAAAGCCGTGCTGCTGGCTCGCCCATCCGCGCCTCCCGAAGATTGGTCCGTTGAATTTCTGATGGGTAGGAGTACTCAATCACTTTTGAGTAGCTGAGCAGATCACGGCCGGCGAGCCGGCCCGTACCGTCACAGCATGAGCGACGTGCACAGGTTGAGCGGGGTCATCAAGTGGTGGGCCATGATCGTAGTAGGCACCCTGGCAGCGCTGCTCATTGCGTGGCTTGGCCACATCGCGGGAGTCTCGCCGAGCACGATCCTGTCCATCGGCGCCGGTGCGGCGGCACTCGCGTGGCTGATCGTGCTCGTTGCCGTGCCGTGGAATCTGTACTTCGGGGCGCGCCGGGTGGTCATGGAGATGGCGGTCTCGGGTGCTCGAGGCATCGAGATCCAGCCGGCCCAGCAGGCGGAGGCTCGCACGATCGCGCGCCGGATGCTCTGGTTCGCGCTCGGCGGTCACGTGACCACGGCCGCCGTGGCCGGCGTGGTCACCTATATCTCCGGCGCGACGCTCGGCTACTACGTCATGGCCGCGTACCTGCTGTCGGCGTCGATCCGGCCTGCGGCCGCCTACTTCGCGCATCTCCGTGAGCGACTCAGCACGCTCTCGCGGGAAAGCCTGCACCCGCGCGAAGACGTGGTCGCACTGCGCGAGCGGGTCGCCGGGCTGGTCAAGACGGCCAAGGGCCTAGAGGAGGAACTCGCTGAATCGCGCCGCGCACTGTCCGGCGACCTGCGCAGGACCGAAGAGAAACTCGCAGATGGGATCGCGCACGGCAGGCAGGTCCTGACGGCTGATCTGGCCCGTTTGCAGGATGCGCAGACCGCGGATCGGGAGGCTGCGCGTCAGCACGACGACGAGCTAGGACGCCGGATCGACACCATGATCCGGCGGATCGACGAAACGCTCACCGGGCTCGGCGACCAGCAGGAGCTGCTCGCCGGGCTGCGGGCGCTGGTCCGGATGGTCAGGGCCGAGCCCGCGTCGCCGGGCTGATCGTGGCCGAGCCATCCGGGCCTCCCCGCGTCGCCGGCCTGATCATGACCGAGCCATCCTGGTCCTTCTGATCAGGTCAGCGTCTTCCTGATCAGGCCGGGGAGCTCGGCAGGCCAGATCGCCTCGGCGGTGGCGTCGAGCTCGGTGAGGGTCCACCAGCGCCAGGTGGCGATGCCGTCGGCTGCGTGCATCGCCTCCACACCGATGATCTCCCGTTCCGGCAGTTCCGTCCTGGCGAGGAAGAACCGCTCGACCTGCCGGACGATGACGTCGTCGTATTCCATCGCGTGCGTCCAGCGGTAGATCTCTCCCAGCAGCACGATGTCGTCCCAGCCAGTCTCCTCAGCCAGCTCGCGGGCCGCGCCGGACGCGAAGTCCTCGCCAGGGATCAGCCCGCCGCCGGGCGTTGACCAGTGGACCCCGTTGGGTGGCCCGTCGTCGTACCGCATCAGCAGCACGCGATCGTCCGGATCCAGCAGGATCACCCGCCCAGCGGGCCTGGTCCGCACCTTAGCCTGGCCGCCCGGGCCAATTCTGCGCTGGTGTGAGGCCATCGTTTCCTGCGGGAAGGTGGTCGGAGGACATGCTTTCATTGCCCCAGCGTGGTTGAGTTCGCCGGGCTAGGCGGCCCGGGCCACCGGCGTCCGGTGCGCGCGGTATCGGTCGATGACCAGGGCGGCGACGGCCGGATGCGCGCCGAGCGGCGCCGTTACCCAGTCGGCTCCGCTTCGGGCGAGCTGGTCGTGGAACTGACCGGGCGCCAGCAGGTACGTCGCGACGGCGACCGGCCCGTTGGTCTTGGTCCGCAGGTCAGCAACGGCGTCGCTGACGGTCGGTCGGCCGGCGGCCGCGTACCCGACTGCGACCGGCACACCGAGCTCGGCGGCCAGCAGGTCCGCCTGCGCCTGCACTTCGCCGGCGGCCTGCGGGTCCGAGGAGCCAGCGGCCGCGAGTACCACGGGCGTGCCGTCCGGCACGCCGGCCTCGGCCAGCCGGCCCGTCAGCGCCGTAACCAGGAGCGGGTCGGGTCCGAGCGGACCGGCGACACGCGGCGCGAGCATGCCGCCCGCGGTGATCGCGGTGTCGATCGCGGTCGCGGCGCCTGCGATGTCGGTCGTCAGGTGATAGCCGGTCGACAGCAGCAGCGGGACGATCACGACGTCCGGGCCCGCCGCGTCAAGCGCCTCGGGCAGGCTCGGCTTAGCGTCCTGGACGAAGGCCACCTGGATGTCGAGCACCGGTGCGAGCCGCTCGACCTCGCTGGCCAGGGCCCTGATCGTGGCGGTCGCCGCCGGGTGCTCGCTGCCGTGTGCCACAGCGAGCAGAGTCGGACCGTTCATGCTGCACCTTGTTCCCTCGTCAGTTCCGCACCGGCCGCATTCGCGCTGGATACGTTCGCCCGTGGCATGCCTGCGCTGAGCATGGCGGCGCTGAGCTGATCGCGGAGCCCGACCACGTCCCCGATGACTACCACGGCCGGCGGCCTGACCAGCTGCCTGGCCGCATCGGTGGCGACGTGCTCGAGGGTCGATATCAGCACCTGCTGGTCGGGCAGCGTCCCGTCCCTGATCACCGCCACGGGCGTGGTCGCGGCCCGGCCGCGCTTGATCAGCTCGGTGCTGATCGCTTCCAGGTGAGCCACTGCCATGAGAAGCACCAGCGTTCCTGGGCCCTTGGCGAGCGACTCCCAGTCCACGCCCGCGCCTGGCCTGGACGGGTCCAGGTGAGCTGAGACAACCGCGAAGTCCTGGGTGATGCCGCGATGGGTGACTGGGATCCCGGCGTACGCCGGGACAGCAACGGCGCTGGTCACACCAGGGACAACCTGGAATGGCACCCCGGCGCGAACGCACGCTAGCGCCTCCTCGCCGCCCCGGCCGAACACGAAGGGATCGCCGCCCTTGAGCCTGACCACGCGGCAGCCGGCCAGCGCCCGGTCGACGATAAGGGCATTGATCTGCTCCTGGGTCATCGTATGGGCACCAGGCGCCTTGCCGGCCAGGACAATTTCCACGTCAGGCTCCAGTTCCTCGAGCAGCGCGCTCGGGCCGAGCCGGTCAGCGACGACGACGTCTGCCTCGGCGAGCAGCCGCCTGCCCAGGACGGTGATCAGCCCAGGGTCCCCGGGCCCTCCGCCCACCAGCGCCACGGTCCCGATACGCCCCTGGCCAGCGGCGACATCGCGCGGGGTCGGCCGGCGGCGATGCGGGCGCACCGGCAGCGAGCCGTCAGCCAGGGCATGACTGATCGCGGACCTCAGCAGCTGTGACCGGCGTGGATCACCGCCAGCCGTGACGGCGACGGTGATGTCGCCGTGCCTGGTCACGGCCGGTGTCCTAGCCGCCGAGGCGGCGCCGTCGTCGGCCCGGACGCACCAGATCCGCTCGCGGCCGGCCTCCGCGGCCACGGCTGCATTGACTGCTGTGTCGTCGGTCGCTGCGTGGACGAGCCAGGCGCCTGCGAGGTCGCCGTCGCGATAGCGACGGCGGCGCAGGGTCACCGGCAGCGCGGCCAGCTCACTGGTCACGTCCGGCGCGATGACGGTGACCAGCGCCCCGGCCTCGACCAGCGCCCTGGTGCGGCGCAACGCCACGGCGCCGCCCCCCACCACGACGGCGAGCTTGCCAACGAGGTCCAGCTCCACCGGGTAGCCATTCCACAATCGCGAAGGATTATTGGTGCTAGATGACCCCGAAGTCTTCGTGATCATGCGCGAACTCCGCCGAACTTCAGCTGGAAGCCGCGCGAGCACGCGCGGCACTCCCATTCGCCAGGGTTAGACCCACTCGGACGCAGGTCTTCCTCGCCGCAGTAGGGGCAGAAGAACGGCACCTGGCGTTCACCCACCGCGTCGTCCGCGCCGGCCGACCTGTCAGCACCGGTCATGTCAGCACCGGTCATGTCAGCAGGCTCTCGTCGGCCCGCCGCACCCAGGCCGCGAACTGCTCGCCGTCGGCGCGGTCCCTGACATAGCTGCACAGCAGCCGCTCGACGTAGTCCGGCAATGCCTCTGCCGTCACCTTCAGCCCGCGTATCTTCCGCCCGAACGCGGCATCAGCCCCGAGCGAGCCGCCGAGGTGGACCTGAAACCCTTCCACCCCGTCCACGATCGACCCCTTCAGGCCGATGTCGGCGAGCTGGAACCTGGCGCAGGAGTTCGGGCAGCCGTTGACGTTGATCGAGATCGGAGTGTCGAAGTCGGGCAGTCGCTTGTCGAGCTCGGTGTACAGGTCACGAGCGCGCTGCTTGGTCTCCACGATCGCGAGCTTGCAGAACTCGATTCCGGTGCA
>DASWGE010000408.1:0-13169 GCA_036393895.1 Streptosporangiaceae bacterium
CCGGCCTGCCGAATATTTCCTGCCGGAAGCTGATGACGACGCCAATCAGCAGCAGGAACGCCAGCGCGGCGACGCCAATCGAGATCGCCACAAGCTTCAGGCTGCCGGCAACGACACCCGTCACCAGCAGCCCGATTGCAACGAGCACGACCGAAAGGACAACGCCGAACCGGACCACGCTCGAACTCCGACTCCGCTCTAAAGGCTAGGCCCTGCCTAGGCAGAACTCCGGCTACCGACGGTCGTGCTGACCGCTGTCGGCCGGGCGGTAGCCGCCATTGTGACCCATCGGCTCAGACATCCCGGAGAACGAGCCACCGGACGGCCCGGCGCGCATGTGACCGACGCCGACGGGAACCGCTGGCTGGGGACCGGTGGCCGCCACGGCTGGGAACACGCCGCTGTCTGCGGCGCCCGCCTCCAGGTCGCGTAGCTGGCCTTCGAGGTAGGCCTTCAGCCTGCTCCGGTACTCGCGCTCGAACGCCCGCAGGTCGTCGACGCGCCGCTCAAGCTCCTCGCGGGACTGCACAAGCGAGCCCATTGCCTGGCGGTGCCGCTCCTGGGCATCCCGCTCGAGGCTCTCGGCCCTCGCCCGCGCATCGCTGGTGATTTGCTCAGACTGGCGGCGTGACTTGGTCAGCAGGTCATCTGCCTCGCGGCGCGCCCGGCTGAGCGTCTCGTCGGCCTCGCGCCGCGCATCGGCGATCGCCTGGTCGGCGGTCTGCTGGGCCAGTGCCAGCACCCGCGCCGCGGTATCCATGTTGTCCTCAGCCGAAGACTTCATCATCGGCATCGGCTCAGGGCGCCGTTCCGGCTCCCGCATTGGCTCGCTCGGCATCAGCTCAGGGCCGTCCATGTGCGGCGAGCTCAGCGGCGCCGCCATCTTACCCCCGCGGAGCACCTCAGCGAGCTTGGCGCGCAGCTCCTCGTTTTCCTGGATCAGCCGGTCGAGCTCAGCCTCGACCTCGTCCAGGAAGGCGTCCACTTCTTCCTCGTCGTAGCCAGGCCTGAGCCTGGTCGTGCTGAACTGCTTGTTCCGCACATCCGCGGGCGTCAGTGGCATGTTCATGTCTCCTTGGCGCGTGAGTCCCCTAGCAGGCTACCTGCATCAGAATCTGCTTACTACCGATAGCAACACAATGATCACGAGAAACAACAGCGTGTAGCTCAGGTCAAGGGCAACACTACCGAGCCGCACCGGCCGAAGGTAGCGCCTTAGGAATCTCAGCGGCGGATCCGTGGCTGTGAAGATAATCTCAGCCACTCTGGCCAGGATGCCGCTCGGGCTCCATGTCCGGCTGTAGTTCTGAAGCATGTCGATGATCAGGCGCCCGATGAGCAGCAGCAGGTACAACCACAAGATGTAGTAGACGACGATCAGGAAGATCCTCACGGCCTCACTCCGACCCGGCGCGCGTCACGCCCGCATTCGCGCCGCCACGTGTTGCCTGCCCGCATGCTCTTGACGCTGACCGTTTCTGACTCTGGCCGGCCACGGCTCCTCGGTGAGGAACCTGACCGGAACTAGCTCTGGTTGAAGAAATCCCGTTCCGCGATCCTGGCCTTGTCTTCGGCCGTGACCTCCACGTTGGCCGGCGAAAGCAGGAAGACCTTGTTCGTGACCCGGTCGATAGAGCCATGCAGCCCGAAGATCAGGCCTGCGGCGAAGTCGACCAGCCGCCGCGCGTCGCTATCGATCATCTCGGTCAGGTTCATGATAACGGGAGTGCCCTCGCGAAAGTGCTCGCCTATTGTCCGTGCCTCGTTGTACGTGCGCGGGTGCAGTGTCGTGATCCTGGCCAGGTCAGTGTGAACGGTATCGGAAGGGGAACGCTGGTCGGGCCTGCCACGGCCGTCATCAGCGACGTACCCGCCGTTCGCCTCAGGCGCGCCGGCGTGATCGGAGTACTCGGTGACGTAGTCACCATAGTCGTCTGCCTCACCGTACTCGTCGGCGTAGGGCTCGTCGTAGCGATGGTCGTCTTCCACCAGGCCGAGATAGACCGCCATCTTGCGCATTGCGCTGGCCATCGTCGTCAGTCCTCCGTCATGCGGCTGTGTGGCAAACATCGGCACAACCCAAGCTCACGCCGCGTGCCACGCGTCGGACATTACCTGACGAAGGGCTGCCGGCCGCCGAGCAACGCCGTACCGACACGCACATGTGTCGCACCTTCGGCGATGGCCTCTTCCAGGTCACCGGTCATGCCGGCGGAAATGATCGACGCGTCAGGATGAGCGGCGCGAACTGCGCTGGCGACCTCGGCCAGCCTGCGGAATGCCGGCCGCGGCGGCGCGCCGAGCGGCGCGACCGCCATCACGCCGCCGAGCGTGAGGCCGACCTCGGCTGCGACCGCATCAGCCAAGCGGGATACATCGCCGGGCGCGGCGCCACCCCGCTCGGCTAGTCCGGGGCCGGGCTCGGGACCGAGATCGACCTGAACCAGACACGTGATGACGCGCCCTGCGGCACGGGCCCGGGCGCCGAGGACCTCGACCAGCCGCAGCCGGTCAACCGAATGAATCACGTCCGCGTACCTGACGACGCTCCTGGCTTTGTTCACCTGCAACTGGCCGACGAAGTGCCAGCGCGGTCTTGGATTCAGGTCATCGCATTCCGCAGCCTTGCGCGCCGCCTCCTGGTCCCTGTTCTCGCCGATGTCGGCCACGCCGAGCTCGACGAGAAGCCGCACGTCAGAGGCAGGGAAGGTCTTGGTGACCGCGATCAGGGTGACGTCGTCAGCGGGCCGGCCAGCCGCCTGGCAGGCTGCCGCGATCCTGGCCCGGACGGCCTTGAGGTTGGCACGGAGCTCGTCAGCACGGCCGTTCCCGCCTGTCATCTCGTCATCATTGCCCGAGCCAGATCAGCCCGGCGAATCGCCCTGTCGTACCGTCCCTGCGGTAAGAGAACAACTCGGCTGACTCCGCCGTGCACCGCAGGTCATCGGCGACGCTGGCAACACCCAGGCCGGCCAGCTGGCCGCGCAGGCCTGCCCGCACGTCGATTCCTGGCGTCCCTGCCCGCGTCGTACACGCCGACCCGGGTACCGCTGCGGCGACCTCGGCGCGCATGCCGGCCGGCACCTCATAGCACCGACCGCAGATGGAGGGTCCGACGATCGCGTGCATGCGCCCGACCTCTGCGCCGGCCGCTGCCATTGCGGCGATCAGCGCGGGCACCACCCCGGCGGCCATGCCAGGGCGGCCGGCATGCGCGGCGCCGACGATGCGGGCCGCTGGGTCGGCGACTAGCACAGGGGCACAGTCCGCCGCGAGCACGCCAAGCGCCACACCTGGCGAGTCGGTGTAGGCGGCATCGGCCTGCGGGCTCGCGTTCCCCCGCAGGCCGCCGGCCCGGGGTGCGCGCAATCCGGAGACGTACACCACACCGGCTCCGTGCACCTGGCGCATCCAGGCTAGGCCCTGCGGCCCCGGCCCGATCGCCCGCAGCACACTGGCCCTGTTGCTGGCCACCGCCGCCGGATCATCACCGACGGCGTCGCTGAGGTTTAGCGTGCGGAAAGGACCTGAGCTCACTCCCCCGGCCCGATCGGTAAAGAGCACGCTGACGCCCTCGCAAAGAGGCCGGGGCCGCGCCGGGCCGCGCATGGTGTTGGCCGGCTCGCTGAGCCAGCTGCTCATTTCAGAAAGTCGGGCACGTCGAGCTCGTCGTCTTCCTCGAAGACCACTGACTTGCGCCGCGTACTCGGACCGTCGCCAGACCCGGAACCTATACGATCGCCGCCCTGGACCGCCCCGTCCGCCGGCCGTGGCGGCGGCACCGATTCGGTTGCCGACGCTGGCGGCAGCTGCGGCTCAGCGGCCTTCGTGCCGTTTCCTCCAGCCGAGGCGGTCACTGCCGGAGCGAGGGGTCCGGCGGCCGCGCTCTGGTCAGGCTCATGCAGCGCCGGGCCGGCGTGCACGGGGTTGTCCTTGAGCCCGGGCAGCGTCACGGGCCGCCATGGTGCACCGAACGCATCAGATCCCTGTGACGGCTGGTAGCCGGCTATCGGGCGGGCGGTCCGCGCGCGGCCGGTCTGCGTCTCATCGAATCCAGCGGCGATCACCGTCACCCGCACCTCATCGCCGAGCGCGTCATCGATGACAGCCCCGAATATGATGTTGGCGTCTGGCGCGGCGGAGTTGGCGACTAGCTGCGCAGCCTCGTTGATCTCAAACAGCCCGAGGTCAGAGCCGCCCTGGATAGAGAGCAGCACACCGTGCGCACCGTCGATACTCGCCTCGAGCAGCGGGCTGGAGATGGCCATCTCGGCGGCCGCGACAGCGCGGTCGTCGCCGCGCGAGGAGCCGATTCCCATCAGCGCCGAGCCTGCCCCTGACATTACCGCCTTGACGTCAGCAAAGTCGAGGTTGATCAGGCCAGGCGTAGTGATCAGGTCGGTGATGCCCTGGACACCGGAGAGCAGGACCTGATCGGCGGCCTTGAAGGCGTCAAGTACGCTCACATGCCGGTCCGAGATCGACAGCAGCCTGTCGTTGGGAATGACGATCAGGGTGTCGACCTCGCTGCGCAGCCGCTCGATCCCCGCGTCGGCCTGAGCCGCGCGGCGCTTGCCCTCGAAGCCGAACGGCCTCGTGACCACGCCGATGGTCAGCGCCCCGAGGGACCGCGCGACCTGGGCAACAACGGGCGCTCCGCCGGTGCCTGTCCCGCCCCCTTCCCCGGCGGTCACGAACACCATGTCCGCGCCTTTGAGTACCTCCTCGATCTCCTCGCGGTGGTCCTCAGCGGCCTTGTAGCCGACATCGGGATTAGCGCCCGCGCCAAGGCCCCTGGTGAGATCCCTGCCGACATCCAGCTTGACGTCGGCGTCGCTCATCAGCAACGCTTGGGCGTCGGTATTGATAGCGATGAACTCGACGCCCTTGAGGCCCTCTTCGATCATCCGGTTCACGGCATTGACGCCGCCGCCGCCAATGCCGACAACCTTGATAACCGCCAGATAGTTCTGCGGTGCTGCCACGGAGGGACCAGACCTTCCCGTTCGTTGCCTAACGCGGGACCTGCCACACGTGCCGGCCGCCCGTCACTGCGGGCTGCCTGCTAGGCCGGCCGTGCTGCTCGCCGAGAAGCTCCCCCGCAGCGGCACAGCAGTCTCCGCTATCCGGCATGCCAACTCTCACCCTCAGGTTGAGATTTAGAGTTATGTCAAGCTACGGACTGTAAGGGACAGTAGAGTTGCTCGGCGCCCCTGGTCAACCAGGCTCGCCGGGACCGATCAGGTGTGTCGCGAAGAGTGGCTTGCCCGTGACGATCGGTGCCCGCCCGCCGGCCGGCCGACGGCCCGCACCGGTCGCCCGGTCACCGCTGTGGCCGGGTCGCTGACATCGTAGTAAGCGACCCTAGTCCTGAGCAGGACCGCCATCTCGCTGGCCTTAGCGGCTCCGTGCGCCGGGCTTCCCCACCGCACCTGGATCCCGCCGCGCAGAATCAGGATGACGTCGGCGGGGCCATCTGCTCGCACCGAGACGACGCGGCCGCGCAGCCAGGGCGGCAGGTTCCTGACGACGGCTCCGGCCGCGAGGACGGACCGGTTGCGCCGCAGCGGCCAGGCCGTGCTCCCCGGCTGGCCTAGCCTGACGAGCCCGGGAGGCGGCCGCGCCGACCACCTGAGCACCACCCCGTAGGAATCAACGAGGTCATAGCCATGGTGCGCAGGCATGGCGAACACTGCCGTGCGCTGCCTGGTCCAGATCACCACGGCATCAGGCCAGGAGAGGGTCACCAGCGCTGACTGCACCTGCGTGATGCGTTCGACCCGGCGCGCCGCAGCGCGGGTGTCGATCCGGATCAGCGGAGTTCCCGTCCTGATGCCCGCCGCCGCGAGAACCGTGGCCCGCGGCACCGCGGAGCCGGTGACCCGAACTGAGCGGACAACCAGGAAGCTCGAGCCGAGCAGCGCCCATGCGACCCCGGCGATCAGTCCGGCAGCCGCGACGCCGAAGAACGCCGCCTTCCAGGGATCAGGCCTGCGGCGACCGACACCAGCCGGCCGGCTCATCTGCCGCCATCGCCCGTAGCGTCATACCGCATGCCGTCGGCCGCGGTGTAGCTGGCGACGGTGTCGCTGACCGCGGAGCCCCTGTCCGCCCGCCTGCGCAGGGCTGCCACGATCAGCGGGCCGAGCTTGGTCACGTCGCCTGCCCCCATCGTCAGGACAATGTCACCCGGCTTCGCGCTGTCGGCGATCAGCGCCGGCAGGACGCGCCGGTCAGGACAGAAGACTGCCCGGCCGCCAGGGACGGCATCGGCGACCATCGCGCCGGTGACGCCAGGCTCCGGATCCTCCCTTGCCGCGTAGACGTCGAGCACGAAACTCTCGTCTGCGAGCCCGAGTGCCGCCCCGAACTGGCTGGCGAAGATTCTGGTCCGGCTGAACAGGTGCGGCTGGAACACCACGATCACCCGGCCGCCCTCGGCGATGTCACGCGCGGCGCCGAGGTCGGCCGCGAGCTCGGTCGGATGGTGGGCGTAGCTGTCGAGCACCCGGACCCCGTCGGCGTTGCCCTTGGGCTCCATCCGCCGCCTGGCGCCGCGATACCCCGCAAGGCCTGCGGCTATGCCGTCGTGACCGAAGCCCAGCTCCGTGGCTGCGGCGTAGGCAGCCGCGGCGTTCAGCGCGTTATGCCTGCCGGGCACCTCCACTCGAAGCCGGACGCTGCCGCGGCCGGCCCGCACGCTGCGCCCGCCCGGCGTGAGCTCGAATTCGGTCGCCATGCCGGCCGGGGTCACGGCGGTCAGCCGGTAGTCGGCACCCGGAGACTCGCCGTAGCTCACGGACCGCAGCGCCGCAGCGGGTCGCGCGAGCGCCGAGGCGGCGACCTTGCTCGCCCCCGCATCATCCGCGCAAGTGACAAGGAGCCCGCCGGGCGTGATCCTGGCCGCGAAGGCCTCGAAGGCCGCCTCGATCTCGGCGAGGTCGCCGTAGTTATCGAGATGGTCCGCTTCCACACTGGTGACGACCGCGGCGTCGGGCGAGAGCATCAGGAACGAACCGTCACTCTCGTCGGCCTCGGCAACAAATGCCCGGCCGCCGCCCTCGGCCGCTCCCAGGCCGGTCTCGGCCAGAATCCCCCCGATCACATACGCCGGATCGGCGCCGCAGCGGCGCAGCACGGTAGTGATCATGGAGGTCGTAGTGGTCTTGCCGTGAGTGCCTGCGACGGCTACGCACTGCCTGCCGAGCATGACGCACGCCAGCGCCGCGGCCCGGTGCAGCACCCGCATGCCCATCCGGCGTGCCTGCACGAGTTCGGGGTTGTCGGCCCTGATCGCGCTCGACATCACGAGCGTGTCAGCCGAGCTGAGGTGCCCGGCCGAGTGACCCACACAAACCTGCGCGCCGAGCGCGGCCAGCTCGTCGAGCTGCGAGGACGCCGCAGCATCGCACCCCGAGACCGCGGCTCCCCTGGCGAGCATGATGCGGGCGACGCCGGACATGCCCGCGCCGCCGATGCCCGCGAAATGCACCCGCCCTAGTTCGCTAAGGGGAACTGGCTCGACCGGCGTTACCAGGCCCATCACGTTCCTCCCGTCACGTCTGTGCCCGCGGCCCGCGATGACTGCCCCGATGACTTCCGCCGCGCCCGTCACGCTTCCCCCCGCCTGTTCCGTCCGCAACGGCGAGCACCTGCTTCGCCAGCCTGATGTCGGCGTCCCTGCTGCCCATATTCGCGGCTGCTCTCGACATCGACGCAACGAGCTCGTGGTCGAGTAGCACTCCGACCAGGACGTTACGGATCCACTCCGGGCTAAGGCTGGCGTCGTCGACTATCAGGCCGCCGCCGGCCCGCTCCACCGGCAAGGCGTTGAGCCGCTGCTCGCCGTTGCCGTGCGGCAGCGGGACGTAGGCGGCAGGCAGCCCGACGGCGGTCAGCTCCGCGCAGGTCATGGCGCCTGCCCGGCATAGCGCGAAATCCGCCGCGGCGTAGGCGAGGTCCATCCTGTCCAGGTACTCGATGGCCACGTAGGACACGTCACCGCGCGGCACGCCAGCCGCCTGGCCCCAGCGCGGCCCCACAATGTGCAGCACCTGAATGCCGACGGACAAGATGGCGTCCGCGGCGCCGAGCACAGCCCGGTTCAGCGATGCGGCGCCCTGCGAGCCGCCTGTGACGAGAAGAACGGGCAGGTCCGGGCGCAGGCCGAAGTGCGCGCGTGCCTTCTCGCTCAGCGCGAGCCGGTCGAGCCCGGCGATCTGGCTGCGGATCGGGATCCCGATATAGGTGGCATGCCGAAACCGGGTGCCCGTCTGGCCGACGAAGACATGCCTGGTCAGCATCGCACCGATCCGGTTGGCCAGGCCAGGCCGCGGATTGGCCTCGTGCACGATGATCGGGACGCGGCGCAGCCTCGCGGCGAGATAGCCAGGTGTTGCCACGTAACCGCCGAAGCCGACGACCACGCTCGCTTCTGCACGGTCCAGCACGTCTACGGCTGCTCGCACGGCACCGATCATCTGGCCAGGGACAGCCAGCAGCGCTGGGGTCAGGGAACGCGGCAGCGGGACGGCGGGGATGAGGTCAAGCGCGTAACCGCGGGCGGGTATGACCTTGGTCTCCAGCCCCCGCTCCGTTCCCAGACAGGTGATCCTGACCTCTGGATCGATCCGGCGCAGCGCGTCAGCTAGCGCCATGGCCGGCTCGATGTGGCCGCCGGACCCGCCGCCGGCAATCACGACGCTCCGCACTTCGACACCTCACTGTGGTCGGTTAGGACGCTGCGCCCCCGATGTTCGCGGTCGTGAGCGCCCCGCCGCACCCGGCGGCGCTGGCCCGCGGCTTCCGGCAGACTGCCGCTGCGCCGGCGCGACGGCGTCATCCGGCGGCCTCCTTCGCCCGCCGCGGCCACCCTTTACCGGCCGGGTACCCGGGTCTGCAAGCCTAGACGCTGCGAGGCAGCGCGTCTGGTCCGAACCGGCTGATTCTGGCCCTGCCCTGCCCTGCCACTTTGACGTCGGCGCCCCGCCCGGCCGGGCGGACGACCGGCGCGACGTGCCCGCCGGCCCCGACGTACTGGCCGGCGCCCCCCGCGGCCTGGCCGGATCGCCCCGGGACCTGCCGCCGCGCGCGATCGTCTCGTCCCGGCGCGCGGCGGCTCCCAGCCTCCGCCGCCAGCGCGGGCCAGCAATGGCCAGGGCTTCCATGGCGCCTGGCTCACGCCTGGCGAAACACAGCAGCATGCCGATCGCCGCCATCGTGGCAAGCACCGAGGAAAGCCCCTGCGAGATGAGCGGGAGCGGAACGCCGGTGATCGGAAGGAGGCCGATGACGGCGCAGACGTTCACTAGCGCCTGCACCACGATCCAGGCCGTAGCTCCAGCGGCGGCCAGCCGCATGAACGGATCGGTGACTCTCCTGGCGACCCGCAGCCCAGCGTAGGCGAGCCCGCCATAGAGCAGTACGACGCAGCCGGTGCCGATCAGGCCGAGTTCCTCGCCCAGGATCGCGAAGATGAAGTCCGTGTCCGCGTTGGGCACCCAGCCCCACTTCTGCTGGCTGTCGCCGAGGCCGACACCGAACAGGCCGCCCGAGCCGACCGCGTACTTGCCCTGGATCAGCTGCCAGTCATTCGACAAGGTCGGGTTAAGGAAGTCGCTGATGCGGCCCGAGCGGTACTGGGCGACCTTGACCAGCAGCAGGAGGGCGAACATGATCAGCCCGAGAATGCCGGCGAAGAGCCTCGCCGGGGTGCCGATCACCCAGAGCAGCGCCAGGAGAATGACCAGCAGCAGGAACGTCGTGCCCAGGTCGTCGCCGAGGATCACGAGCAGGGCTACGACCGCCGCGCCGGGCAGCAGCGGGATCAGCAATCTCCGCCAGTCGTTGAGCTGCCCGAGCTTCTCCTTCCTGGCCAGCAGGTCGGCGCCCCAGATCAAGAAGGCTAGCTTGGCGAACTCAGACGGCTGCACTTGGACGCCGCCGCCTACGTAGATCCAGCGCCGCACGCCCGCGACCGGCACGCCGAACGCGAGGACCAGGACCAGGCCGGCGATCGCCGCGAGGAGCAGTGGGAATGCCACGGTCCGAAGCAGCTTTGGCGGCAAGCGCGCGAGTACCCACATCATCGCCAGCCCGGCCAGCGCGCCGATCAGCTGATGGACGAAGACGCTGTAGGGCGAGCCGCCGCTGTCAAGCTGGGATGCCGACGAGGTGGACAGAACCATCACCAGGCCGATCGCGAGCAGCAGCCCGCTCGTCCCGAGAATCAGGTAATACGACGTCAGCGGCCGGTCAAGCGGAGCGAGCGCGGCCCGCAGCCGCGGCCCGAGCCCGGCCGCGCTCACCGCGGCGCCGCCAGCCGCCTGACTGCGGCGGCGAATGCGTCCCCTCGCGCGGGGTAGTCGCGGAACATGTCGAACGACTGCGCGGCCGGGGCCAGCAGGACGGTGTCCCCCGGCTGTGCCAGCTCGGCCGCCGCCATGACTACGAGGTCCATTGCTCCAGTGTCGGTGCCGGTGACCTCAACAACCGGGACATCGGGCGCGTGTCGCGCCAGCGCGGCGGCGATGATCCCGCGGTCGGCCCCGAAGAGCACGACGCCGCGCAGCCGTGCCTTTGCCGCCACGATCAGCTGGGAGAGGTCATCGGCCGCGCCCGTGAGCAGCCCGCCAGCGATCCAGACCACCGGGTCGTAGGCACCGAGCGCCGCCGCAGCGGCATGCGGGTTCGTCGCCTTCGAGTCGTCGATATAGTCGATCCCCCTCACATTGCCTACCAGGGCGATCCGGTGCGGATCGGGCTTGAACTCGAGCAGGCCGGCCCTGATCGCCGCTGCTGGCGCCCCGTAGGCCCTCGCCAGCGCGGCTGCGGCGAGCGCGTTGGCGACATTGTGCGGTGCGGGCGGCCGCGCGCGGGCAGCGGGGTCAGGACCGGACAGGTCCGCGACGGCAGCGAGCCGGTCGCCAGCGGGGTCGCCCGGCCGGCCGAAGGCCCGGTCCAGCATGAAGCCGCCACAAATGCCGAGCTCTCCAGGGCCTGGCTCGCCGAGCCGGTACATGGCTGTGCCCGCTGCCCTGGTCCCGGCAGGAATGTGACCGGCCTGCCGGGCCGCGGCTTCAGCCACCATTCGCGCCGATCGCTCGTCGTCGGCATTGCCGATCGCAATGGTGCGCGGGGCGAAGATCCTGGCCTTGTCGCCGGCGTACGCTTCCAGCGAGCCGTGCCAGTCCAGATGGTGCGCAGCCACATTCAGCACCACGGCCGCGAACGGCTCGATGGTCGCACTCCAGTGCAGCTGGAAGCTGGACAACTCGACGGCCACAACCTCGTAAGGCTCAGCTTCGGTTACCACGTCGGCCAGGGACGTGCCGACATTTCCCGCGGCCACCGCGTGGTATCCCGCCGCTGTCAGCATCAGGGCGAGCATCCGTACGGTGGTGGTCTTGCCGTTCGTTCCGGTCACTGCGAGCCACTGCTGCCTGGCTCCGCCCGGCAGCAGTGGCCGCAGCCGCCAGGCCAGCTCGACATCGCCCATCACCTCGACGCCGGACTGTGCGGCGCGGACCAGCAGCGGCGCGTCAGGCTTCCAGCCAGGCGAGGTCACCACGAGATCGGTACCAGCCGGCAGAGTGACCGCTGCCTCCGGCCCGAGCAGCACCCGGACGCCCAAGCCTGCTAGGTCAGCCGCGATCGCGCGCCCGTCATCGCCGTCGCGCGAGTCCACGGCGGTGACCACCGCGCCGCGCTCGGCAAGGACCCGGGCAGCTGGTGGCCCGGAAACGCCGAGCCCGGCCACGCAGACCCGCCGTCCGGCCAGGGCGCCTGCGAAATCGGCGGCACCGGGGGCTGGCACTACGACGGCAGCCATTCGACGTAGAAGATGCCGAGGCCGAGCGCGACGAACAAGCCGGCGATCAGCCAGAACCTGATCACGATGGTGGTCTCGGCCCAGCCGATGAGCTCGAAGTGATGCTGCAGCGGTGCCATCTTGAATACGCGCCTGCCGGTCAGCTTGAACGACCCGACCTGGATCATGACAGACAATGTGATGATCACGAACAGCCCGCCGAGTATGACGAGCAGCAGCTGGGTCTCGGTGCAGACGGCCAGGCCGGCGAGTACCCCGCCGAGCGCGAGGGAGCCGGTGTCTCCCATGAAGATCCGGGCGGGCGGCGCGTTCCACCACAGGAATCCGAAGCACGCCCCGAGAACCGCGGCGGCCACCACCGCCAGGTCGAGCGGGTCCCTTACCGCGTAACAGTTCTTGGCGAGTGCCACCGTGCAGTCGTTGCGCAACTGCCAGTTCGCTATGAGCACGTACGCGGCGAGCACGATGATCGCCGCGCCGGTGGCCAGCCCGTCAAGCCCGTCGGTTAGGTTCACCGCGTTCGAGGTGGCGCCGATCATGATGACGATCCAGAGCACGAAGGGCAGCACGCCGAGACTCGGCCCGAAGTCACGCAGGAAGGACAGTGATGGATTCGCGGGCGTCAGCGCGAAGCCGTCGGGATGGTTGATCACCTCGATTGCGAAGATCGCACCGATCACGGACTGGCCGGCGAGCTTAGCTCCACTGCGCAGGCCGAGGCTGGTCTGCCGGTAGATCTTGATGAAGTCGTCAATGAACCCGACCAGGCCGAGGCCAGCCATCAGGCCGAGCACCAGGATGCCGGAGGCGGACATCGGATCGCCGGTCAGGACGTGACCTATGACGTAGCCGATCAAGGTGGCGATGACAATGACGGTGCCGCCCATGGTTGGGGTGCCGCGCTTGGTGGCGTGCGCCTTCGGGCCTTCCTCGCGGATCAGCTGGCCGTAACCGCGCCGGCTGAAGACCCTGATCGCCAAGGGCGTGCCGAACAGGGCCAGGATCAAAGATACGCCCGCCGTCACGATAATCGTCCTCATCGGGCGACCTCCCCAGCGGCAAGCGCCAGCGCAACCGTATGCAGGCCGGCCGCCCGCGACGCCTTGACCAAGACGACATCACCAGAGCGCAGCCGGTCGCCGAGCGCGGTAAGCGCGGCGGCGCCGTCGGGCACTCCGATCAGCTCGCCGGTGAAACCGGTAACGGTCTTGGCTCCGGTCAGCATCGGCGCGGCCTCGTCTCCTACCGCGATGAGCCCCGCCAGCTCGCTTCGCGCCGCTGCCATGCCAGCCTGCTCATGAAATTCCCTGGACCGCTCGCCAAGCTCGGCCATCCGGCC
>DASWGE010000409.1:0-10151 GCA_036393895.1 Streptosporangiaceae bacterium
CCCCGCTGCAGCGCGTGCCTGACGTCCTCCTGCTGCAGCGAATCGACTGGCAGATCCGAGCCTTGCAACAGGCGGGCCTGCAGATCCGATGGCATCCGTGGCTTCCCGGCGATGAGCGCCTCCAGCCATGGGGCAGGGGCATCGCGCGCAACCGCGGCGCCCAACGCGAACCCTTCGACATGGCCAGCCTGGACGGCGTCCTTAAGAGGTATTATCGCGTGCTGCGGCGTCAACGACTCCGGCGTCCGAGAATTCCGCGTCAGCGCAGGCGCTCCGGGCCCCGCCTGCGGACGGCTGTCGCGGCCGGGCGCCTGCCTCGGGCCGCCATACATCTGATCCGTGGCAGCCGGGCTCCGCCGACCTGGATGCGGAGCCTCTGGCCGGGACAGCGGACTCGTGGCTGGTGTGCTGTCGAAAGCACGCTGCCGGAGAGCCGACCGCTGGGAGAACCCATTGCCCGACGGCTGCGGCGATGCCCCCTGCCCCAGAATGCTGTACTGGGCCCGGGAAGTGATGCCGTGGCCAGCCGCTGCACCCGGCCGGTCCGGAAGGGGCATCGTTTCGCCGCGAGCGGACATGCGCGCGTGCCGACCGGTCGATCCGGTCGATAGAGCATCACCGTCCGGGCCGGTGATCAGCTGTGCGCGCGCGAGTGAGGCGAACCGTGAGCCGGAATCGGCGAGCAGAACTCCGGGTGCGCCGGACTCGACGATGCGCCCTTCGTCCACCACGACCACGCGGTCGGCCTTCATCACGGTCGCCAGCCGATGCGCGATGATGAACCCGGTTCGGTTGCCCAGAAGCCTCGTGATGCCGGCCATCACCAGCCGCTCAGTGTGGGCGTCCATCGCCGAGGTCGGCTCGTCCAGCACAACGATCGGCGCGTCTTTGAGCATCGCGCGGGCGATACCGATGCACTGCTTCTCACCACCCGACAGCGACGCGCCGCGCTCCGAGACGATCGTGTCGTAGCCGTCCTCCAGACGGGCCGCCACCATAGCCGCGCCGCTCGCCTCGGCCGCGGCGATCACCTTCGCTCGCGAGGCGTCCGGCCGGCCGTAGGCGATGTTGTCTAGCACAGTCGTCCGGAAGATCAGGCTGTCCTGCAGGACCAGGCCGATGCTCGCGCGCAGCGATCTCAGCGTCAGGCCGCGCACGTCATGGCCGGCGATGGCCACCGCGCCGACCCACGGATCGTAGAAGCGAGGAAGCAAGGACAGCAGGGTCGACTTTCCCGACCCTGTTGCCCCGACGACCGCGACAAGTTCGCCTGGTGCGACATGCAGCGAGATCTTGTGCAACACCGGCCGACCGGGGGCGTATCCGAACGTCACGTCCCGGAACTCGACACTGGCCGGACCGTTGAGCCGAAGCGAAACCGGCGACGGGCTCTCACGGATCGTCGGCTCCAGATCGAGCACCTCCCAGATCCGCTCCAGGCCGGCACCCGCCTTCGACACGGAGTATGAGAGCTTCGCGAGCTGACGAATCGGCGACTGGGTGCTTCGCACGTAGCTGAGCACGACCAGCAACCCACCAGGCGTCAGATCACCACCGACCACACGGTCGACACCCAGGACGATCAGCAGCGCGTACCCGACACTCGACATGAATGAAACCGACGGTGTCAGCCGGGCGAGCAGCGTGGCCGCCCAGATGTTCGCGCTCAGGCTCCGGTCACTTGCCTCGGTCAGCCGACTTGCCTCCTGCTCCTCACGGCCATACGCCTGCACCAGCTTGACGTAGGACAGGCTCTCCTGGAGCACCGCGGAGACGCGCCCCTCGTGGCGCCGCGCTGTCCGCAACGCCTGGCGCATGATCCTGGTATTCCGCCGGGTGTAGAGCGCCATGGGAACGGTGAGCAGGAGCGCTGCGACGGCCATCGGCCAGTCGAGCCAGAAGAGCACCACCGCCATGCTGACCAACGTCAGCCCGTTGGTCACGATGTTCGACACCCCGTCGGCGGCGAGATCCTGCAGCGCCCCGACGTCACCGGACAACCGCGACAGCAGGTCACCGAGGCGCGTGTCCGCAGACTGGTGGAACGCGACGGAGAGGCGCTGCAGGTGCCCGAACAACGTGCGGCGCAGCTCGTAGACCGCCTTCTGCGACGCCACCTCCGACAGCTGCCCATCGTAGTAGGTGAGCACAGCATCCACGGCCGCGATCAGGATGGCGGCGCAGGTGATGACCGCCAGCAACATCCACTGCGCCGAACCCAGCGTGACGCGAAGCTGCGCGTTGCCATTGTGATGATGGACCAGCAGGACCCGGTCGAAGACGAACTTCAGCGGCCACGGGGCCAGCAACGCGGTTACCGTCTCCCCCGCCATAGCCGCGAGGGCCAGGAGCAGCGTGAGCCGATACGGCCGCAGATACGGCCACAGCGCGCGCAGGATCTGGATCATCTCGCCCGCCAGGGCCACGTCCGAGCGTCCCGCAAGGTCATGTCACCAGCTCCGCGGAATGGGCCGGTCGTCAGCGCGAAGGTTCGCGGTGAACGCCGAGCGAACCTCGTCCACGTGCGCGAGCAGTGCCGGTCTTGCGGGGCTGCCTCCCGGCGGGTATCCGAGCTCACCCAGCAACTCACCGACCGCGACCTCGATCGCCACACTGTCGTGCGCGGCGAGCTGGGCCGTCCAATCGCGCAGCCCGCGGGTGGGTGGAAGCCACTGAGCCTTGCTGCTGCGCCCGGGCTTGGGTCTGGTCCGACCGACGTGGTAGTTCTGCATCGCCGCGTCAAACGGGATGCCTAGGAACTCGCACAGACGGACGAGTTCCGCCTCGGTCGTGGTGACCAGGTCCTCGTACCGCGTCTCAAGGTACAGCTCGGCCCCGAGGCCCATGCCCGCCTCCCGGCCGTTAGCCACGCTGTATCGCCAGTAGAGCGCCGAACTCACTACCCGATCCAGCTGCCACGTCCCGAATTGCCCCGCTGTGCGCTCACCGCTCGACCAGTCGAGCAACGACAGGCACACGTCAGGTGGGTCGCGGATGATGTGCACAAACCTCGCCTCCGGCCACAGCTCATGGAGCTGGGCCATCCTGCGCACATATCCCGGCGTCTTGTCACCGGCGAGTTGCTTCCCCTGTCTCGTCGCGTATTCGTCGAACAGCCTGCCCACGAAGTCCACGTAGCGGATCGGCGCACCGTCGCCAGCGATCCGCTGGAGATCCTCTTCGCCGAACCCCATTCGTTCGAACCTCGGGCTGTCAAGCAACAGCGGGAACGGCGCGGCAGTCACCAACCCATCCCGGTTCAACCCTGTTCGCTCGCGGTACTTGCGCGGCAGCCAGTACGTCTCGTTCACCACGGCGAGCAGAGGATGCGCGTCGAGCATGCGCTGCAACAGCGTCGTACCCGAGCGAGCCGCGCCCACGACGAACAAGTATGGGTTCGAGCCGGGCGTCATGCCTGGGAGATTCGGTCTGGCCAGCGATGCACTCACGCTCCGAACCCAGCCGCGAGCCGACGCGGGGCAACGGCCACGATCGGCAGCAGGTCGTCTTCTCTCATGTCGTTCACGGGGTGATTCTGTTTGCCACACCACCATGGTCTCAGCCCGACGTCCGCACGGTCCGCAGACGTCGAGTCGTTACGCATACCAACTCGGCGATGGGCAAATGCTCGCCGGAGTGTCTGGACCGTACGCCCTAACCTTCGGCCCAGACGATGATCGTAACGCTCGGCTCGCCTGGCCGTATGTGGAATGGTGCGGCTGATGGTGCTGATGTCACCCCCGGGGCCGCGCTACCCGCTGGCCTGGCTGCTGCTCGTGCTTCGGGCGCTGAAGGCCACCGGGCTGCTGGAATGCGCGGGCGGTGCATGGCCGCCGTCGCCCAGGTCAGGCAGGCCGAAGCCGCAGTCGGAGCCGCAACGGCAGAAGCCGCTCGTGACGCCGCGCTGGGTCAGTCTTCACGCGCTGTCGACGGCTGAATCCTGCGAGCCGCGCGGGTCGCCGGGCGCAGTCCGGTGCAGCGCGAGCTACACGGGATGGGCCAGCCGACCCGGCAAGCATTCACCCCTCGACGACGTGATCAGCCGCCGATCGGCTGTGCCAGCACATTGTCGGGTACGGACGCGAGCTCGAGGACCCGTTCCGCGACGCGGTGCCAGTCGAACTCGGTGCCGCGGCGCATCGCCGCCCTGGCCAAGTCGCGCCGCAGCACGTGGTCGTTCATCAAGCGTGTGAGCCGATCTGCGAGGTGGTCGAGCGAGCCGGGTGCATAGGCGAGACCCGCGGCGCCGACCATCTCGCGCAGGTCTCCCTGATCGGAATAGACGACCGGGACTCCAGCGGCGAGGTATTCGACGATCTTGAGGGGGTGAAAGTAGAAGTTCGGCATCGGCCGGTACGGAGCAACGGCAACATCGAAGCGACGTACGAGGGCCGGGATAGCGTCGTGCGACTGCGCACCTGTGAACACGACCCGCCCCGTGAGGTCCGATGCTGTGGCACGTCGGCGCAGTGCTTCCTCCTCCGGTCCGGCGCCTACGAGCAGCAGCACTGGTGCTGGTTCGCGCCGCGGCGCGGACGTGCGGGCGAACGCGTCGAGCAGGTCGGCCACGCCGTGCCATGGCTTCATGCTTCCCGCGAAACCGACGACGAGTCGGCCGTCGAGGCCCGGCGCGGTCAGAGGTTTGCTGCTGCGGAAGGCCGCGACGTGCGAGCCATTCGGTATCCATTCCGACGGCACTCCAGGCGCGACCGACTGCACATAGCGCAGCAGCGCTGATGAGACGACGTGAATGCGGTCGGCGGCCCGGAGGGTCTCGTGCTCCCATGCCTCTGCATTCGGGTCAGCGAGCCTGCGGTAGCGCGTGGCCTCCTCGACCAGCGGTGCGTTGACCTCGAGGGTCAGTGGTAGCCCGTGGCGGCGGGTCGCGCGTCGAGCCGCGCCCGACTGCAGGCTGTATCGCTCGATGACGACGTCGATCCGGTCTTCGACGATGAGGTCTGCGAGCTGTTGGGCTGCAGGTTCGATGTCGTTTTTGAGCTGCTCGATGCGATGCACCGCAGGGGCCATGTTCCCTGAGTCGAGTCGGCGCACGGCGAGCGTGACCCGGTGCCCGAGGGCTTGCATCGCTGAAGTCACCGCGCGCACATGCACGGACGCGCCCTTGCCGCCGAGCAATGGGATGCCTCGGTCGGCGCACAGGTAGAGGACGTTCATCCTTGCTGGCTCATCGTCAGCTCGCTCGGCTGGCTCGTCAGCTCGCTCGGTTTGCGCGTGGGTCGCGCGAGTTCGCCCTCGAGCAAGGCGAGTAGTGGGGTGATCGCACTCGTCCACGACGCGTGCTCGTGGACGAAACGTCGCCCGGCCTCGCCGAGGCGGGTCCGCACTGCCGGGTCGGTGAGTAGCTGTTCCAGTGCGTCGGCTAGCAGGTCGGGCCGCTGAGGCGGCACGAGGCGACCGGTCTCACCGTCGGTGACTACTTCCGGAATGCCGGACACCGTCGTGGCCACGACCGCCACGCCGACCGCCATTGCCTCAAGCAGCACGTTCGGAACGCCGTCGCGATCGCCGTCCGGCAGGACTACCGGGGACAGCGCGAAAATCTCCGCTGCGGTGAGCTGCTCGACGACGTCACTCTGCGGTCGGCTGCCGAGCAGGGAGACCCGGTCGCCGATTCCCTGCTGGCGCGCGAGCGCCAGGAGCTCATCGTGTAGCTCGCCCCCGCCCAGCAGGACGAGCTCGAACGCGATGCCGCGCCGCCTGAGGTCGCCGCAGGCCTGAATGAGGATGTCGAAGCCCTTCTTGGGTACCAGCCGGCCAACGCTCACGATGCACCCCGGGCGTGGTCGGCGGGCTGGAATCGTGAATTTGGTCAGGTCGATACCATGCCGGCACACATGCATCTGTCCAGGTGCCAGACCCACCTCGGTGATGAGGTGCGTGCGATTCGCCTCGGTGCAGGTGGTTACGAAGCGCGCGCGATCGCAGCGCATCCGCAGATTCTCGGGCAGCGTGGTGTAGATGTCCTTGGCGTGGCCGGTCAGGCTGTACGGCTGGCCACTGACCTTTGCCGCGATGAACGCGACCGCCGCGGGTGAGTGCAGGAAGTGGGCGTGCAGGTGTGCTGGCGGCCCGGACGCCAATCGGTCCAGCAGTACGAGGGCATGAAGAAGGTTCCGGCCTGCTGCGTGGGTGTGCCGGGTGAGTGCCCACCCAGCCGCGCGCATCGTTCCCCAGGGGTGGCGCCGCGCGGCGCGCAGCGCGGCGGGAAGTTCGCGCCACAGTCGGCCGGTCTGGAGGTAGGTCACCTCGGGGACGAGAGCCAGGGCCTCCGGCTGGGATCTGCGCTCATTCGGGTCCATGATCGCGAAGAGTTCAACGGGGAGGCCGTGCCTGCGGAGTTCGAGGAACTCGTTCAGGATGAACGTTTCGGACAGGCGTGGGAAGCGCTTGACCAAGACAACGATTCGCTGCGCCTCGGCGTGGCGTGCAGGTGTCATCGAGCTTCTCCTTCTCCGGACTTGACGGTCCACGACGTCTCCCCGGCCCAGGCGAGGCGGCCGGGGTCCACGCGCCCTGTTCCTGCTCACGAAGCGCGCGGTACTGGCCGACGGGCTCGGCCGATTCTCACCCGATTGCACGTGCCGCCTGCCCGGTGAGCTGGAAGGTCGTTGCGCTGGATAGCAGCTCGGACAACAAGAGGGCGGTCGTGTGCACACCGTTGTGGGCGAGCGAGGTCATCCGCCCCCGCAGGTCGTCTTGGGGCGTATCGGCGACGTAGGCGAGAGCCCCGGCCACGACGCGCGGGGTCAGACCGTCCGGGTGCAGCCAGTGCACCAGGCCGCGATCGGCGAGGCGTTGTGCCCGCATCAACTGCTCGAGCCGCGGACTCGTTCGCGGGACGATCACCGCTGGGACGGTCAACCCGAGAACCTCGCAGGTCGTGTTGTAGCCCCCCATGCAGAACACAGTGTCCGCAGCGGCAAGGTAGCTCGGGACATCCGTCGCCATGCGGATGATCGCCACGTCGGCCGCGGCGGGGTGGTTGCGCAGCGCCTCGACGTCGTTCGGGGCCATGTATGGGCCGGTGACCAGGACTCCGCGCCAGTTCCGCTCGCGCAGGTGCAGCATCGCGGCGAGGAACGCACCGGCGATTCCGGCCGCGTCCTGACCGCCGCCGAGCGTGCAGATGGCCAACCGGGCGCCGCCCGAATGGAGCCGACGGATCGATGCCGTATCGGTGGCCACCAGGTCGTCGGTCAGATAGCCGGTGTACTGCAGCCGGTCTGCGACGACCCGCGGAAGTCCGTATTCGGCCACCTGGTCGTACACGCCGCGGTCGCCATAGCAGAACACGGCGTCGTAATGGTCCTCGATCGCAGAGGTGAGCTCCTGCTGGTGCCACTCGCGCTCGATCGTCTCGGGCTCGTCGAGGATGTCGCGCAGCCCGAGCACGGCGCGAGTATGTGGCCGACGACTTCGGTGGATGTCCAGTGCGGCGTCGAGCTCACGGTGCAACCCCCGCGGGTGGCGGTCGACGAGCAGGATGTTCGGCGCGAAGTCGGTGACGGTCTCGGCCAGGATGGCTGATCGCCGCGCCACGACGGCGTCGACCGATGTCTCCCCGGGCTCGGTGGACTCGTAGCGTCCGGGCCCGGCCTTGATGACCGACGGTAGGCGGACGCACGCGATGCCGTGGGCCGAGGCCAGCCGTTCGGCAGCCTTCGCGCCAGTCGCCAGCAGTACCTCGACGTCGGGACGGTGGCGGCGCAGACCGACCGCGATACGCAGGTTGCGCCGGAGGTGACCGAGTCCATAACCGTCGTGGGAGTACGCAAGCAGCCTCGTTCGGGCGCCAGGCATCCAAGCTCTCCATTTCGTCGAGGTCGCGCCGCCGCCGGTACTCCGCTATCTGGGCTGTGAGCCCGCCGGCGAGAGTCGTCCGTGGTTGCCAGCCCACTTCGTCGCGCAGTCGTGAGGTGTCTGCCCACGTCCGGTAGACGTCGCCGCGCGCGCTTTCCTCGTATACGACCCGCCCCTGCTTTCCGGTGAGCTGCTGCAACAGCGCGACCGCCTCGTTGACCGACGCGGGTGTGCCGCCACCGACGTTGTAGACCGGCGATGGCGCACCGAGCGCCGCGATCGTCGCAGCGACGACGTCGTCGACGTAGGTGAAGTCGCGGAACTGGTGACCGCTGCCGAAGATGTGCAGCGGCCGGTCACACTCGAGGGCATCGACGAATCGCTGGAAGGCCATGTCCGGCCGCTGTCGCGGGCCGAACACGGTGAAGTACCGCAGGCACACCACCGGAACACCGCGGTCGCGCCGGTAGACGTCGATAAGTTGCTCCGCCGCCGCCTTCGTCATCCCGTATGGCGAGACCGGACGCAGCGGCGCGTCCTCCGTCAGCGGGCTGCCATCGCTCTCGCCGTACACCGAGGAGGTCGATGCCGCGACAGTGGGAATCGGCCTGCAGGCCAGGGCCTCGAGGAGGCGCTGGGTGGCGACGAGGTTCTGCCGTACGTAGGTCGCGAAGCCCGCTCCCCAGCTGGTTCGAACGCCCGGCTGGCCAGCGAGATGGAACACCATTTCGACCCTGTCGAGAAGGCTGTCGAGGGCAACCGTCGCGAGGTCGTCAGTGACCATGCTGAACCGAGGATCCCTCAGTGACGCAGCAATGTTCGCTCGCTTGACTCCGGGCTCGTAGTAGTCCGAGAAGCTGTCGAGGCCGACCACTTCGTGGCCCTGGCCCAGTAGGGCCTCCACAAGGCGGGAGCCGATGAACCCGGCAGCGCCCGTGACGAGTGCACGTCGTCGATCCGGTGCCGGGACTCGCGCGTCTTCAGGCTGACTCTGTTGGATGTCGATCCTGCCCAGGTCAGTCCGCACTTGGTGATCGCCTGCCGGACGGTGGCGCACCATGGTGCAGGGGGCCCGCTGCATAGCTAGCAGTTCGCAGCGCGGATACCGGCTCCGGGTCGTCCGCCGGATCCGCCGGTGCCTGCGGTTTCCTGGTCCCGGTCAGGCTGGAGACAAACTCGCTGGCCTCGGTGACCTCTGACTCGGTGAGCTTGTCGCGTGCCCGCCACCTGGAGGGCACGAACATCGGGATGATCATCACCATGCCGGCCGCGCCGAGGACCCCGTCGAAGAGCATGGCCTCGAAACCCGCCCCGAAAGAATGTGACTTCAGCGGGATCAGGCTGTCCGCGTGCCGGACACTGACCACGTACAGCCCGGTCAAGCCGAGCAGCGCCAGTCCGGGGAGCCCGGCCGCAAGCGGTGAGATCCGCGGCGCGGCGACCAGGATCCCGGCCAGCAGGCCGGTGCCCGCTACCGCGATCAGCCCGGCCAGCACGCTGTGATCGGAGATCAGGGACCCGCCACCGGCGGGCAACTGCGACAGCCGAAAGGCCGGGGCAGCTACCCGGAGCAGCCGCAGGTATCCCCAGGCCCCAGCGAAGAACAGCGCCCCAGCCATGACAACGCCCAGGACCGTCCCGATCAGATGTCGCATGCTGCCACCCTCCGCCAGCCGCACAGCCGGACGCTACGACATGTAGAACCGCCACCCCGCGCGGTAGCGTTACACAAGCCCCTCCTGCTGCGATACAACGACCGGCACGGGCGGCAGCCGTAACCGGGTGCGGTCACCAGCCGGGCAGCTGCCGCGCGGTCTGTGCGGGCCAGGACATCTCTGGCCCGCACCGGCCGGGAGAACGGCCTGCTCATCCGCATCCACGCCGCCGGCAACACCCGGCCAACGGCATCCACGCCGGCCTGCGCGATACCCGGCCGGGACAGCGACCCGGCACGCCGGGCCCCGGACCACGGGCACCGCTGTGGCTGCGAGATGCCGGGGCCCCGGTGGGTGCCGAGAACTTCATCCACGTCACGCGACCAGGCCGTATTCGTTGATCAGGCCACCGACGCGAGCGTGTTTTCGGACGCGGTATTGCTCAAGATCGACCGGTTCGGGTAGCGGTTTCAGCGGGGCAGCGGCGTTCAGCGACCGGTGAGGCCTGTGCTGGTTGTGGTGAGTCTCGTACTGGCGCAGGATCCGCCGCAGATGGGCCTGGTTCCAGACGAGGGTGCGGTCCAGGAGCTCGCGGCGGCATCCCCCGATCCAGCGTTCGGCGATGGCGTTCATGCGGGGCGTCTGGACGTTGCAGAGCACGGTCCGGATCCCGGC
>DASWGE010000410.1:0-5092 GCA_036393895.1 Streptosporangiaceae bacterium
AGGTCGGACCAGCGGTCCGCGGCGCCCCGGCCGAGCGAGCAGCCGATGACCAGCCAGCTGATCGCGTCATCGGCAGCGCATGCGTGCATAAGCCCGTGCAAGATCGCGCGCTGCCCGTCGAGTTCGGCAGGCAGCTGTTCAATCCACTCATGTCCGGCAGCACTCACCTCACCATCAGATCACGAAGCCGCCGACCGGGCTGCGCTAGAGAAGATCCCCCCAGCGCACACGAGCCTGTCGGGACAGCGTCGCGGTCGTAGCTGCTGGGGTCAATGACGCGTTCCAGTTACGATCTGGGCATGATGATTCGTACCGCAACAGGCTTGACGGCGGCGGCCATCATGATCGGCAGCATCCCGATGGCCGGCCCGGCGTTCGCGGCTAATCACGGGTCCGCGGCTACGTGCAGCGGGGGGAACCCGCAGCTGGCCGCGGCCCGCCTCGGCGGCGTGGCAGGAGTGGCCGCGACATCAAGCTGCAACGCATGGTCCGTCGGCGGATACCTGCCGCACGGCTCGTTTCCGCGGACACTGATCGAACGATGGAACGGCACGGCGTGGCGGCTTCAACGAAGCCCCAACCCGGGCGGCGCGACAGTCGAGGACGGGCTGACCAGCGTGGCCGCCAGGACGTCGGCTAGCGCGTGGGCAGTGGGATACTCCATCTATCCCGGGGCTAACTCAGCGTTTCGCGGGTTCTGCCTGCACTGGGACGGCAAGGCGTGGAAGCAGGTCCCGAGCGTGGCCGTGGACGGTGAGTTGCTCGGCGTCGCCGTCACTCCGCACTCGCACGCGTGGGCCGTGGGCTTCGCTTACGTGAAGGTTCACCGACACTTCTATGAAAGGACCTTCATCGAGCACTGGAACGGCCGGGTGTGGCGGCAGACCCCCAGTAAGAACCCTGGCGGTCCCCAGCGCACAGACGAGCTCAGTTCGGTGGCAGTGACCTCGGCCACCGACGCGTGGGCGGTCGGTTCATACCGAACTGGCCCGGACAGCCCTAGCAGGAACCTGATCGAGCATTGGAACGGGACGGCCTGGAAGGTCGTCGCGAGTCCTAACTTCACGAGTCCGGCCAACCGGCCGGGGCCCAACTCGCTGAGAGGCGTCACGGCGATTTCTCCGTCAGACGCCTGGGCCGTGGGCACCTATCCGGACACCGAGGCGGGCACCTTCCAGGCGCTCGTCCTGCACTGGAATGGCAAGACGTGGAGCCGCGCGACGAACCCTTCCGCCGGCCGGTCCGAACTCGTGAGCGTGGCAAGCGCCGGTCCGTCTGACGTCTGGGCCGTCGGGAATTACACACAACCTGGAGCACGAGGCAGTTTCCCGCCGACCCAGATTCTGATCGAGCACTGGAATGGCTCTGGGTGGCAGGTCACTGCTCCGCCGATCGACTCCCTGACCCACTGGCTGTCGACCGTGGCTGCCACGAGTGCCTCCGACGTCTGGGCCATCGGGCAAACGTGCACGCAGCTCTTCGGCAGGTGCACCTTCATTTCCATGAAGGTTGCCACGGCCACGCTGGTGAAGTAGAACATGTTCTAGTATCCGGTCGGGCGGCCTAGGAGGCTGGCACGTGGACCTCGTCGAGCTGGAGAAGATCCGCCGGCTGAAGTACCGCTACCTGCGCTGCGTGGACCTGAAGCTGTGGGACGAGATCCAGGACGTGTTCACCGAGGACGCGACCGCCGACTACGGTACCCCGTCGGCCGGGCGGCCGCTGAAGCTGGGCAGCAGGGACGAGATCGTCAACTTCCTGCGGGACAGCCTCGGCAACAGCATCATCACGCTGCACGCGGCCGGCCAGCCTGAGATCGAAATCGACGGCGAGGCCGCCGCCGGTACCTGGCGATTCGAGGACACGGTCATCGCGACCGAGTACAACGTCGTGATCACCGGGGCAGCGTTCTACGAGGATCGCTACCGGCGCGGCGCGGACGGCGCGTGGCGGATCTCGCACATCGGATACAAGCGGATCTACGAGGCCACGATGTCGCTGGACGACCTGCCGAGCTGGAAGCTGACCGCCAACCGCTGGTCGGCCTGACCGGTGTCCGCAGGCCAGTCCGCAGGCCCGTCGGCAGGACAGTCCGCTGCCCCGCTGCGGGGCGCCGCGCCGTTGCTGACCCAATCCTTCGCCGATGCGGTTCTCGAAGCTGAGAAGATCATCACGGCCGCACCGCACATCCAGACCCAACAGGATCTTGCCGAGGGCTACGACTACCTGGCCGGCTCGATCCGGGCATCGCTCACGCTGGCCTGGGCATACCAGCGCGACTTCCCGTTCTTCGTCGCGTCGACCGGGCCTTACACCAAGCTCGGCCTAGACAATCCCGACACCTTGTACTTCCACTCCTACCTGCGCGATGACGCCGAGTACGTGGTCACGGGGTGCCGCGGCAGCACCACGGACCTGAGCTTCCAGGTGCTGGGCGGCGACTACTCCCCGGTGCAGGTGCCGGATAGCCTGAGGGCGTTCGACGACCGGGCGATCGACATTGCCGACGACGGGACGTTCGAGCTGAGGTTCGGGCCGGCCATCACGGACCCGCCGCCCAACTACTTCATCCTCGGCGGGGGCTCGGCCATGCTGATTGTCCGCGAGGTTTACAGCGATTGGGCCAGTGAGCAGCGCGGCATGATCGCTATCCGGCGAGCCGACACGGCCGGTGCGGCCCCGCCGTCAGCGGAGCCGAGCGTGCTGGCGAAGCGGTACGGCGTGGCAGGGAAGATCCTGCTTTCCCGGCTGCGAACGTTCCTCGCCTTTCCCGAGTGGTTCTACCTGAAGCTGCCGGTGAACACCCTGACCGAGCCACGGTCGACGCCGGGCGGGCTGACCACCCAATTCTCCTCAGTCGGGCACTATGACCTGGACGACGACCAGGCCATGATCGTGACCGTGCCGGCCGCCAGCCGGGACGTCGCCCCCTATCAGGGGATCCAGCTCGGCAGCAGCTGGTATATCTCGCTCGACTACATCAACCACCAGACCAGCCTCACCGCGGATCAGGCCAGGCCGGATCCTGACGGCAGGTTCAGGTTCGTCATCAGCGAGCGTGACCCAGGCGTCGCTAACTGGCTTGAGTGCACGAGGCACCGCAGAGGCTATGTCCAGCTTCGGTGGCAGCGCCTTTCCCGTGACTTGCTGCCCGAGGACGGACCTGAGGCCGAAGTCATCAGCGTCGCCGAGATTGAGCGGCGCCTGCCTTTCTACCAGGAGGCGAGGAGCACGCACCGCGAGTACACACAGCGGATCGCGGCGCGTCAGGCCGCGGTCGCCCGGCGGATGCTGGGCTGAAAACGGAGAACCTGGCTGGCAGTTACCTGGCTGGCAGTTAGTCAGCCTGATGAGCTGAAGCGGAGAACACCAGATGCTGCTGCAGGACAAGGTCGTCATCGTCTCGGGGATCGGTCCTGGACTAGGCCGGTCGATCGCGATCAGGAGCGCCGAGCATGGTGCCGACGTGGTCCTCGCCGCCCGCACCGAGTCCCGCCTCGAGGAGGTAGCCAAGGAGGTCACCGCGCTGGGCCGCCGGGCCCTTGCGGTGCCCACCGACATTTCGGATCCGGCGGCGGCGGAGCGGCTGAGAGACGCCACCCTCGCTGAGTTCGGCCGCGCGGATGCGCTCGTGCATAACGCGCTCGCGATGCCGCCGATCAAGGATCTGTCCGTTGTGGACCTGGACGCGATCAGCGCGGCCTTCGACGTCAACGTGCTCGGCGCGCTGCGGATGACCCGCTTGTTCACTCCCGCCCTGGCCGCGAGTGCGGGTTCGGTGACGATGATCAATTCCATGGTGGTGCGCTTCTCTCAGCGCACGATGGGGCCATACAAGGCAACTAAGGCCGCGCTGCTCGCGGTCGCACAGTCGCTGGCCACTGAGCTCGGACCGCAGGGCATCAGGGTGAACACCGTGGCGCCCGGGCACATCTGGGGCGACTCGCTGAAGTGGTACTTCGGCTACCTGGCGAAGAAGCGCGGCGTGGACGCGCAGCAGGTATACGACGAGACCGCGGAGAACACGGACTTGCGCCGCCTGCCCGAGCCGGACGAGATCGCCGATGCAGTAGTCTTCCTTGCCTCGCCGCTGGCCCGCGCCATTACCGGCCAGTGCCTCGACGTGAACTGCGGCGAGTACCACCACTAGCCGGTTACCTGCGATGAACTCAGCCGCGACCCCATCCGAGCTGCCAGAGCGCGGGCGCGGCGTCGGCACGGTCGATGACCTGCACGCCTCGGCGACCAGGCTAACCGGTCTCGCGGACTTCGGAGCCGGCGATTACCTCGACGGCCTGGCCATGCTGCTCGAGTCGTACGCCGCCGATGAGGACCTGACCCCGCTCGGCGCGAAGATGAGCCGGGTCTTCCTGCGCGGTGCGCTGGTGGCCCGCGTGCTGAGCGAGTCGGCATGGCGCCGGTACCCGGATCACGCTGCCGTCGGCATCGACCAGCCGGTCTTCGTTACCGGACTCCCTCGGACCGGCACGACAGCGCTGCACCGGCTGCTCACGGCCGATCCAGCGCACCAGGGCCTCGAATTGTGGCTCACCCAGGCGCCGCAGCCCAGGCCGCCGCGAGAGTCGTGGGCCGCCGATCCGGTCTTCGCCCAGCTCCAGGCGGCGTACGAGCAGCATCACGTCGAGCATCCCGAGTTCATGGACGTGCACTACATCGCTGCCGACCAGGTGGAGGAGTGCTGGCAGTTGCTGCGCCAGTCGATGCGGTCGATCTCGTTCGAATGCCTCGCGCACCTCCCCGCGTACTCGTCCTGGCTCGCCGGGCAAGACTGGACCGCCGCCTACCGCAGGCACCGGAGCAACCTCCAGCTGATCGGATTGCCGGACGCGGGCCGGCGCTGGGTGCTGAAGAACCCCAGCCACCTGTTCGCGCTTGATGAGCTGCTCGCCGTATACCCGGACGCACTGGTGATCCAGACGCACCGGGCGCCGCGAGCCGCGATCGCATCGGCATGCAGCTTGGCCGCGCACGCGACGGAGGGGTGGTCGCGCCGGTTCACCGGCGACGTGATCGGCCGGGACCAGCTTGAGCTGTGGGCCCGCGGTCTGGACCACTTCATGGCGGCGCGGGC
>DASWGE010000411.1:0-2551 GCA_036393895.1 Streptosporangiaceae bacterium
GCAGAGCTCATCCCGGCGCGGACTCTACCTCGTCCTCCTGTATCTCGTCCGCCGAGCGGACGTCGCGCAGGATGCCGCGGCGGCTCTTCGGGATCATCACGAAGTACAGGAAGATCCCGATCGCGATCGTCCCGGCGAAGCCTCCGCCGACGAGCTTCGGGTTCTGCTTGATCAGGATCGCGCAGAACACCAGCGACCAGATCAGCGCGGCCCAGTCCACCAGCGGGCTCCACCGCCCGTTGCTGAACGGCCGCGCGGGCAGCAGCCCGCGCCGCTTCGCGTAGATGATCACGCCGACGACTACCGCGTAGCCTGCCGCCCACAAGATCGCGACCATGGACAGCAGCACGGTGAGCAGGCCGGTGTAGACGATCAGCAGCACGGCTAGGACGGCGCCGACGATCACCGCGGTGATCGGGATCCGCTCCTTGCTCAGCCTGGTCAGCTGCCGCGGGAATGGTGCCTGGCCGTCGCGAGCTTGCGCCCACATCACACGCGCGGCGGTCAGCTGCAGGATCATCATGTTGACGAACAGCGACAGCACGGCCATCACCTCGAAGGTGGTGGCGACCCACGATGGCAGCGCGAGGCCGAGCGCGTACTTGATGATGTCCGGGTGGGTGACCGCGTCGGTCGGATTCCTGATCAGCAGCACGGTCAGCAGCACGAGGACAGTGCCGATCGCGTAGGTGCTGAAGTTCGCCGTCAGCATCGCTCGCGGCACGTTCCGCGCTGCGTGCTCGGTCTCCTCCCCCGCCGTCCCGTTCACGTCGAAGCCGGAGATCACGAAGACCGGCACCAGCAGCGCGAAGAGGAACGGCAGGAACGCACCCCCACCATGCAGCATGCCGCTGGTCGAGACCAGCGTGCTGGCGCTGGTGAAGTGCGCGCCAGTGAACAACACCGCAGCGAGGACGCCGATCACCACGATCGCGATCGCGATGAACTCGGCCATCACGCCGATGCTGTTGTTGAACGCCGCCGCGATCTTGACAGCCGTCAGGTTGAGGATGGTCGACAGGGCGATCAGCAGCACCGCCCAGCCGAGGGTCTGCCAGTGGCCGGTCAGCGTGACGCCAAACCAGCTCAGGATGAACGGCGAGATGCCGTACGCCTCGGTGGCGACGGCGGCGATGTGGGCGATGATCAGCCACCACCCGACCTGCCAGCCGACAGAGCTACGGCCGCCGAGGATGCGGTTGATGATCTGGTAGGACCCGCCGGCCAGCGGGTAGGCGGAGACCCCCTCGGCGATGGCAAGCCCGACGATCATCTGCAACCCGCCGCCGATGATCCACGCCCAGAAGAACACGCCGCCGACCTGGATGAACCCGGCGCCGATGCTGAGCGCGAGCCCGCCAGCCACCGCGATGCAGGTCCACTGGACCGCGAAGCTGGAGAAGAAGCCGAGCACCCGGTTCAGTTCCTGCCGGTAGCCGAGCTGGTTTAGGTAGGCGCGGTCCCCGGTATGGATGGCATCCAGCCCGGCATCGCTAACCGGCGCGATGGTGGCGACCGGTTCTCCAGGGTCAGTCCTCTCGCTCATCTGACGCTCCTCCGAAGGCGCGGGAAAATCCGGACGCGACCGAGCTGTTGATTGTGGACAATGCGTCAATCTGCCTTTTGCGTGACCGTACCATCGGCCGATCTGGCCCGGCAAGACCCATATGGCGGCCGCGGCCACGGGAGTCTTCTTTCGCGGTAGGTGTCACTGGCCCAGAGCGCTGACCAGCGACACCCCGATGACGACCGCCGCCAGGCCGGCCAGCTGGGCACGGGTAAGCCGCTGGCCGTGCAGGATGAACGCCGCGACGGCGGTCAGCGCGGCGAACTGGGAGGCCAGCACGGCGGCGATGGCCAGCTGGTGCCGGGCACCGACCGCGTAGCTCAAGGTTCCCAGCACTTCCGCGGCTCCGGCAGCAGCCACCAGCGGCAGCGCCCGGCGGGTCAGCCGTAGTTTGCGCCGGGCCGCCAGCGGTGCCGCGAGGAGGACAGAGCCGAACAGCCTGGCGGGCAGCAGTGCCCAGAGGACCGACGCCCGGGCACCGATCCGGCCAGTTGTATACAGGGTGAGCCCGAAAAGCAGCGCCACCGGCAGCGCCAGCACGGCTGCCCGCACCGTCCGGCCCCCGGGGCCGCCGGGGCCGCCGGGGCCGCCGGGGTCCGCGTCTGCCGGGCCCTGGTCCGGGCTAGCGGCGTCCGGGCTGGCGGCGGTTACCGCGACTCCCACCGTGACGAGCGCCAGCAGCAGGCCGGTCCGCGCATGCAGGCGCGCACCGGCGGCTGCGGAGATCAGGGCCGCGACCATTCCCTCGGTGGACGCGATCCCGGTCACGACTCCGACCTTGCCCCGCCGGAATGCCACGTACTCGATGAGCAGGCCGGCCACGCCCGACGCTCCCGCCACCGCGAGCAGCCCGAGTATGGGCCACGTCAGCTGTGCCGGGTCGGCCAGCAGCACCGTCGGCGGCAGTATGAGCACGAGCCCGATCAGCATCACCCAGGCCAGCGTGGACTGCGCCCCGATGGCCCGGCTGGACGCCGACGCGCA
>DASWGE010000412.1:0-18510 GCA_036393895.1 Streptosporangiaceae bacterium
GTCTTGGCACCTCGCAGGTCATCGATCTCACTGTGACCGACACGAATCCGCGAGTCGCGCAGGCAGTGAGCCGCGCGCTCGCCAGACAGGTTGTGTCCGCGCTGAACAGGGTCGATGCCAGCGGTCTGCCTGCCGCGCTGAAGGCGATTGACTCGGAGATCGTCCGGCTCACACAGAGCCGCGCCACGCTGGCGGCTCAGGTTGCGGCCAACCCGACGAGCCAGCAGTTGCAGGCCAAGCTAGCTGGACTGGACCAGGTAATCGCCAATTTCACCGGTGATCGAGGGCGGATCCTCATCCAGGCGAGTACGCAGATACTTGCGTCCGTTATTGATGAGCCAGGGCTGGCGGTCCAGCCCGAGTCCAAGGCGCTCGCGCAGAAGCTGAGCCTGGCCGGACTCCTCGGCCTCGTCCTTGGCATCCTGCTGGCATCAATCGCCGAGACAATCCGGCCTACTGTGTCCGGCTCGCGGCGGTTGAGCCGTCGGCTCAGCGCACCGACCCTCGGCCGGCTAACCGACGATGACCTGGGCGGGCGCCGCTCGCCTGCCGTTGACAGCCTCGTCCTGCGGCTTCGGCTGGCCGCATCGCGCACGGCAGTTTCCACGGTCGCGCTCGTTGACATCGATGGCGACCGTGATCTCGATCAGTTCGCCCACGGGCTTGAGCAGTCGATGCCGCTGGCCTCCCAGCTTCCGGCCGGCGGGCCGGCCGGAAGCGCGGCGGAGAAGCAGAACGGCCACGCGGACGCCGTCAGTGGTGCCGGGTCGACCGCGTCCACGCTGGTGATGGACAAGCTCCCGGCAGCGCAGATGCCGGCGATTCGCGTGTGCCCGATCGCGCAGATCCAGCGACAGTCGGACCTGAGTGGAGTCGGGATCGTGGTTCTGGCTGGCCCGGTTGCCAGGGTGTCACGCATAGCTGCCCTCGATGACCTCGTGGTTTCGTCCGGCTGGCCGATACTCGGGGTGGTCGATGTCCCGCGGCTGAGCAAGCGGTCGGCAACCCGACGCGGCATTCGTGCCAAGGTGGCCGACCGGTCCGCACGTGGTGCTGGGGACTCATTGGCAGGGAACCGCGTCGAATGAGGCCGCAGCGTACGACAACATCCCGTGCAGTGCCCTTCGCCAGAGCGGACATCGTTCCGGAGGCGCAGCGAGCCGCCGTGCAGGCGATGCGATCGGGCTGGATCACGATGGGCCCGGAGACCGCCGGGTTCGAGGCGGACCTGGCAAGGTATCTCGGCGCACGCCACGTCGTGGCGGTAGCGTCGTGCACCGCAGCGATTGAGATTGCTATCCGCAGCCTGCGGCTTCCGCCAGGAGCTGTTGTCCTCACGCCGAGCCTAACGTTCTGCGGAGCGGTCGCTCCTATCGTGCAGGCTGGGCTGCGCCCGGTCCTCGTTGACGTGGCAGCGGATACCCTGCAGCCCACGCCCGCTTCGATAGCGGCGGCAGTCCTCCGGGTGGGCAAGCCCGCCGCCATGATCGTTCAGCACATGGCCGGGCGGCCCGCAGACGTTGAGTTGCTCGCTGCTGCGGCTGACCTCCCCGCGAACCGGGTGGTGGAAGATTCGGCCCACGGCCTCGGAGCCGAATTGCGCGGGATACCGCTAGGCGGGACATCCTACGCGGCGTGCTTCAGCTTCTACGCGACCAAGAACCTTCCCATCGGCGAAGGCGGAGCGATCGCGACAGTGGATGCTGAGCTGGCCGACTATGCCCGGACGGTACGGCTGCACGGTCTCAGCCGGGACGCCTGGCGCCGGTATCTGCCAGGTGGCAGCTGGCGGTACGACGTGGCCGAGCCCGGTCTCAAAGCCAACATGACCGACGTCCAGGCGGCGATCGGCCGTGCACAGCTAACGAGACTCACCGCATGGCAGGCGCGCCGGGAGGAACTCGCCAGGCAGTATGAGGACGCGCTGACCGGCATACCCGGCCTGGTGCTGCCATCGCGGCCAGCCGACGCCCGGCATGCCTGGCACCTCTACCAAGTGCGCGTCACCGCAGAGTTCGGGGTCTCGCGGGACGACGCCATTGACGAGCTGCGCAGCCTCGGAATCGGCACGTCCGTGCACTTCATTCCGGTGCACCAGCTATCTGCATATCGCCGCATCTTGGGTCCAGAGGAGATCGCCTCGGTGCCGGTCACCGATCAGGTGGCAGCTGAACTCCTGTCGCTCCCGATGTACCCGGCCCTGGCCGACGGCGACGTCGATCACGTTGCTGCGGCTCTCGCGGCGGTCGCAGCCCGTCCCCGCCGCGGCAAGCATGTGCTGAAGAACGGAGGAGAACGTGTTGAGCTGGCAGGGCACACGGCCTAGTGGGAGTTCGGCGGGACTGCGCACCCTGGTGGTCGGTGCGGGCGAAGCCGGACGGACGCTGGTTCGCTCGTTGCGTCGCAGCCCAAACTACGGCCTTGCGCCGATCGGACTCGTTGACGACGCCCTCGGCCTGGTTCGGGCGGTGGGGCTGCCGGTGTACCGGCCCATTGACGCGCTGGCTGAGATCGCGCGCGCGCACGAGGCCGAGGCCTGCATCGTCGCGATTCCGTCGCTGCCCGCCGCGCGCGTCGCCGACATCATCGAGACGGCTAGGGCCGCCGGGCTGCACGTGCGGTATCTGCCGTCCTTCCTGGCCGCCGTCGAGCGCGATGCTCGGCTTTCCGACCTGCGTCAGCTGCGCGTAGAGGATCTCCTGGGCCGGCGCGAGCTGCACGTGGTCAGCCAGAAGGCCGCAGCCCTGATCGCTGGCCGGAGAGTGCTGGTCACCGGTGCGGGTGGCTCGATTGGCAGCGAGCTGTGTCGCCAGATCCGCAGCTTCGGGCCCGAGGCGCTCTATCTGCTCGATCATGACGAATCGAACCTGCATCGGCTGCAGCTGGAACTGACGGGCAGTGGCCTGCTCGATGCTGATGAGATCATCATCGCTGACATACGGGACCAGCGCAGGATCGAGCAGGTCTTCGCCGCCACCAAGCCCGAGTTGGTCTTCCATGCGGCCGCGCACAAGCACCTGCCGCTGCTCGAACGGCATCCGTGCGAAGCGATCAAGTCGAATGTGCAGGGAACGCAGAACGTTGTCGATGCGGCCGTCCGGCACAGCACGAGCCGCTTCGTCCTCATCTCGACTGACAAGGCGGCGGACCCCACGTCCGTGCTCGGTGCCACCAAGAGGCTGGCCGAGCTTGTCGTCCGCCGGGCGGCGGGCGGTCCGGTCACGCTGGCCTCAGTCCGCTTCGGCAACGTACTCGGCAGCCGCGGTTCGTTCCTGTCGGTGCTGGCCGACCAGATAGCCCACGATCAGCCGGTCACGGTGACCCACCCAGACGTCTCCCGGTTCTTCATGACCGTGGAGGAGGCGGTGGGCCTGGTACTGGAGGCGGCCGCGATGGCGGAGTACGCCGAGACGTTCGTCCTCGACATGGGGCGGCCTGTGGAGATCGTCAGGCTCGTTCGCAATTATGCCGAGCAACTGAAGCTCGCGAATGTCGAGATCCGGTACACCGGGCTGCGGCCGGGCGAGAAGCTGGCGGAGAAGGTGTTCTCGGACGCCGAGCAGCGGGTACCGAGCGCTCACCCCAAGATCTGGGCGACTCGCTGCCCGGAACCCGCAGGCGACTTCGCGCCGCTTCTGCAGAGCCTGTATACCGTGGCCGGCGAAGGCGACGGGTCCCTGGCGCGTCAGTTGCTGCGGCAGCTTGTCCCTGAATACGAGCCGTCTGACCGACTGGAAGCTCCCGTCGGCGTCGGCGCGCCGTATCCGGACGACTTCTGATGCGCGCGGTTGCCACAGCGGGCGAGCTTGTGGTTGTCGACTGCCCGTTGCCGTGGCTCATGAGGTTGCTCACCGACGGCACAGGCGGCGAACTCTCCGGGGCCACAGACGGGGGTGCGACGGTGCGCCTGGAAATTGAGCGCAGCCGCCAGCCATTCGATCACCACGGCTGGGCGCTGGTAGGTCGCGGGAGCTGGGCGTCGCCGCCATCAGCGCTGCTGACCGACGCATGCTCGTCTGGCTTCGACCTGCGCATCGAGCCGCGCGGCGAGACGCTCTGGGTCGCGGCGCGGTATCGGCCCGCAGCACGCACTCGGGCCGCAAATGTACTGTTGCCGACGCGATTCAAGCTGCTAGCAACCCAGACCCTGCTGCATTACCCAGCCTTGTGGTGGGCGTCGGTGCGCGGCCGGGTCCCGTTGCACGTGTCGGTTACCGCTCGCGCGGCAAGCGTCACCATGATCGCCGGCCCAGGGGGAGTCGGAAAGTCGACCCTGTTGTCAGCCGGTCTTAAGCACGGCGAGATCGCCACAGCGGACAACGTCTGCGCGTGCGATGAACGCAGTGCATACGGGCTGGCCGAACCGCTCAGAGTGACGGCCGATACTCGCCGGCCCTCCACCATGCACGGTCGCATCGAGCGGCAATTGCCCGGCCGAGTTGCCTCGCTTGATCCGGACCGGCTTGTCGTGCTCAGCCGGCTAACCGCAGGTAGCAAGGACAGAGTCGGGCCACTCTCGCCGGCTGCGGCAGCCCGTGCCTTGGTGGCAGGCACCTACATGGCGGGCGAGTTGCGGCGTTTCTGGCCGTTTGCGGCGACACTGGCTCTGGCAACCGGTATCGGACCCGCACATCCGGACATATCAGGCATCGCCGCCGTGATCGCAGGCCGGTTGCCATGCTTCGAGGTGAGCGTCGCGCATGGCTCGCCGAGGCATCTCGGGCAGCTAGTCAGTCCGGCGGGCGCGCTGTGAGCCGGCTCCGGGTGGCCGTAGTCATAACACGGCTGCAAGCGGGCGCGGGCGGCGTGGCACTGCGCGGAGCGCTCGCGCTGGACCCGCTGCGCTTCGAGATCACGATCATCGCGGGCGACTCGGGCGGCGACGCCGACTCCGACGGGAGCAGCGACAGCATGCTCGTACGGGCCGCCGAGGCAGGGTTGCGTGTGGTCAGGGTGCGGGAACTGGTATCGCAGATCTCGCCAGCCAACGACGTCCGCGCCCTGCATAGACTGACCGAGCAACTGGCAGCTGGCGGCTACCAGGTCGCGCATACGCACAGCGCGAAGGCGGGAGCGCTGGGGCGGCTAGCCGCCGAGCGGGCTGGAACGCCTCGAGTCGTGCACACCTACCATGGCTTCCCGTTCCACGAGTTCCAGTCCAGGTTTCGCCGAGGCGCCTATATCGGCATCGAGCGCTACCTCGGCCAGCGCACCGACGTCATGCTGGCCGTCGGCGGCGCAGTGGCCGCCGAGGCTGTGCGCCGGGGCATCGCGCCACCAGAGCGAGTGCGGGTCATCAATCCGGCGATCAGCACCGTCGGCTCGGCCTCGACGCCTGCGATTAGGGTCGCAGCGCGGGTAGCGCTTCGGGCCCCGGTTGGCTGCAAGGTCGTCGGCACGGTGGGCCGGGTTGACTACCAGAAGTCACCGGACGGCTTTGTCGAGGCCATCGCTGCCCTCCGTCGGCGCGACGTTTATGCGGTCTGGATCGGCGACGGTCCCATGCGGCAGAGGATGGAAAGGCTGGCAGTGCGGCGCGGCCTAGCTGGCCGCTTCCTCTGCACTGGTCACCGCGACGATGTACCTAGCCTGCTGCCAGGCCTCGATGTCTTCGTGATGGCGAGCAGATACGAGGGCCTGCCATGTGCAGTCGCCGAGGCGATGGCAGCCGGCTTGCCGGTGGTGGCCACGGCCGTCAACGCCGTCCCCGGCGTCGTCTTGCCGGGAGAAACGGGCCTGCTGGCCGGTCCGGAGCGGCCGCGGCAGCTCGCGGCGGCCATCCGCTACATGCTTGATCACCCGGGCGAGGCCGCTCGGATGGCCGTCGCTGGCCGGCGCCTCATCACCGACAACTTCGCGCCTGAGGCCCTGGCCGCGGTTCTGGAAGACAGCTACGAGGGCGGTGCCGGCCTAGCGCGGCCCCGCCGGATTGCCGCCCTGCCGGAATCCGCATGAAGATCCCCGAGGACTCCATGGACATCACGATCATCGCCAGGGACATTCATGGGACCGACCTGGATCCGCACGTATTCGACAGCGCGCAGATACCTGTTGCGCCGGAAGCGCTGGCGGACCTGTGCGGCGCGGTCGACGGGGCCGACCTGGCGGCGCCGCCAGTCGTGCTGCCGGACTTCCACCACAAGTCCACTATGGAAATCCCATCGTCGGTGGCTGTGGCCACCCGCGGTTCCATCCGGCCGACCCTGACTAGCGCCTCGGTGAACTGCGGCATGACCCTGATGGCGTTCGACACGGACCGCCCGTCTCGAGCCGCGATCGAGCAGTTCTACCGTCGCGTCCGTGAGCGCTTCCCCTACCCGCCCGGGAGACGCACGGAGCTGTCCGCTCATGACGTGCTCAGCTGCGCGACGGAAGGCGCTCCATTCGCTGCGCGGCGGTTCGGGATCGAGGCGCCGAACCTCGAGCGGGTCGAGGAATACGGCGCGCTGGATCTGGACCGCTGGGACGGCGCGGACCGGCTCAGGCGTGAGCTACCCGCGCTGGTGCTGCAACTCGCCCGGTTGCGATTCGGCACTGTCGGCCCCACCAACCACTTCATCGAGATGCAAGAGGTGGAAGAGATACTCGACCCTGACAAGGCGGCAAAGCTAGGCGTCGCCCAGGGCCAGCTGACCTTGCACTACCACGCAGGCGGTGGAGTTCTGCCAGGTGCTGTCGGAGCCATGTTCGGCCGCAGAAAGCACCATCCACGCGAGATCCGGATGGCGATGTCGGTCGTCAAGCCGCTCTACCACGGCTTGTCTGCTCGTAATCTGGCGCAGCTCAAAGAGCGGTACCGGCTGTTCTTCGCCGGCGGATGCCCGCCTGTGGCGCTGAACACCGACGAAGGACGGCGCCTCATGCTCGCCAACGCCGCGGCGATGAATTACGGCTTCGCCTTTCGGCTGGCGATCTACGCCGGTCTCCGGCAGATCGCTTCCGACGTGTTCGGCGGCTCACCGCCAGCTCTGATAGTAGATTCCCCGCACAACTCGATCTACGAGGAGCATGTCGCCGGGCAGTCGGCGATCGTGCACAGGCACAACTCGTGTCGTGCCTACCCGGCTGAGCAGATGCCGCCAGGAACGACCTTCGCCGAGACCGGCCAGGCTGTCCTGGTTCCTGGCACCCACCGGACGTCGTCGTACCTGTGCGTGGGCGCCGGCTCGGCCGCGGCCCTGAACTCCGCCTGTCATGGCGCCGGAACCGTTGTCAGCGACTTCGCCAGGCGGGGCGTGTCCCGAGCGGATCCGCGGTGCCGCAGCACGCTGAGATTCCGCTACGACGGCGCGGCACCAACGGACGCTGAGCAGCTCGACGATGCGGGCGTGAACGAGGTCCTTGGCGTCCTTGTCCGGGGCGGCTTGGTCCGACCCGTGGCGAGGATGCGCCCGATCGCGGTGTTGCACTGAGGAGCACGGGTGAACGCGACGTGGACGACTCCGGGCGAGCGATGGCGGCTACTCGCACCCGCTGCGGCCGTGGTAATCGAAATCCCATCCAGGCCGCTGGCAGTTCGTGACGCCGCCGCCCGCGTGCGCGCGCTGCCGGCCGGGTCAACTGTCATCTTGCTGGACCAACGGCGCGGCTCGCTGCGGGCGCGCAGGATCGCGGCCTCCGCTGGAGTGGCTGTCGATCGGGAGTACGTCGCCCTGCCCTCGCTGCGCAGGGCGATCGTGGTGGCCGAGGACTCAGCGAACGCGCTGCGCTGGGCCTGCCGGTCACTGGTGGCTCCGCCACCGGCCGTCACCTGGGCGCACGGGCCCGTGTCCGGGGTCATCGAGCTGCTGCGCCGATATCCGAGGCTTGCCGCGCGGCTCGCGGCGGGCCGGGTACTCGTCGGGCGGACCGCATGACCGCCCCAGTCTCCGCTGCACACGTACTGCGCGTGCCCGCCGAGCCCGCGGCCGCGCCGGGCACGACTAGCCTGCGCGCACTCTTCGAGACGCCGGGCAACCGTGCGATCATGCTGGACGCTTCGCGCGACCCGAACGCCGGCCTGACCATCTTTCTGATTCCAGGCGAGGCGGACCAGCCCCGGCTGGCGGTGAAGCTGGCCACCAACCGCGTCACGGCCGACCTGATCGTGCGCGAATCGCGGCTCCTGGCCGATCTGGAGTGCCGTCAGATGGGCCACGTCGATCCGACACTGCCACGGCTCGCCGGCGTATTCGACCTCGACGGGATGCCGGCGGTCGCCACGACAGTGGTTCCAGGCATCCCTATCCGGACTGCGTATCACGAGTTCCGCCACGTAGCACGCCGTGACCTGGTAAAGGCGGACTTTGCCGCTGCCAGTCGCTGGCTCGCCGGCTTGCACGCCGACAGCATGGCGGAGACGGCGCCGATCTCGCTGCTGACCGGTGTGCCCGAACTGGTTACCGCGCGCTGGCCGAATGATCCGGTGGCGAGCGCCGTGGCGCAAGGACTGGAGTGCGTCGCTGCCCGGCTAGCCGCCGGCCGTACTCCGCGCACCGTGGTGCACGGCGATTTCTGGGCCGGCAACGTGCTTGTCACCGACCGGGTCGTCACCGGGGTTGTCGATTGGGCGAGCGGACAACTGTCCGGAGAGCCGCTCGGCGACGTCGCGCGGTTCGCTCTCAGCTACGCGCTCTACCTCGACCGGCACACCCGGCCGGGCCGTGCCGTGGTCGGGCATCCAGGACTGCGCGCGGACGGCTGGGGGGCAGGGATCCGCTACGCGCTCGCCGGCCAGCAGTGGTTCGGCCGGCTCGTACGCGACTTCGTGACAGGCGCGCTGGTCCGCTTGGGCGCGCCGGCCGGGCTCTGGCGCGAGGTGCTGCTGGCCGGGCTGGCGGAAATCGCTGTCGTCGCCGACCATCCCGATTTCGCCGCGCAGCACCGCGATCTGCTGCTCCGCCTCATGAGCGAGGTGCAGTCGTGACCTACCTGCCAGTTGTGCAGACGCCCGCACTGGCCAGACCGGTTAGCCAGGGCCAGCAGCTTCTGCTCCAGCGTGCCTCCAGGCGGGCCGGGCGCCCGAACGTGGTCAAGGCGGTGATGGTCTCCGCTATCTGGGCCATGCCGCTGCTGGTCCCCGCGGGACCGGGCAACACTGCGCCCGCCGACGTGTTCCTGTCGGTCGCCATCGTCGTCTCGGCGCTATGGCTCGCTCGGCGGCGCCACGCCATGCGATTCCCGTACATGTTCCCGATCGGGTTGTCGGTTCTGGCTGGCGCCCTAGCCAGCACCGTCGCCTACGCCGGCGCGGGCAACAGCGTGGGGGGCGGCCTCGTCTCGCTGGTGCAGGACAGCTTCTTGCTGGCATGGGGAATCGCGATCGCAAACATCGGCCGCGACCCGGCGTTGCTCCGGTCGATGACTCGTGCATGGGCCGCCAGCGCCACATGCTGGGCGCTGCTGATGATCATTGGCGTTGTCGGCCACGTTTCCTTGCTATCCGGCGAGACGGCCAGGAACGGGGTGCGGGCCGCATTCACCCTCGGCGACCCCAACCTGGCTGCCAACTACTTCATTTGCGCGCTGCTGGTGCTGCGCGCGATGCAGTACCCGAGGCGCCGTGTGCTTCGCTGGGCGTGCTGCGCGCTGATCGTGACCGCTGTCGTGCTGACCGGCTCCAACGGCGGCGCGCTTGTTCTGGTCGCGTCAACGGTTGCTGGCGCGATCTTCGGCATCGCGCGCCGGCACGGCGCAGTGCGGGCAATCATCGCCGTCTCGGCGCTCATGCTGGCCGCGGCGGTCATCGCGCCTCAAGTGCACGTGGCGAGCATTATCCAGAACGCTCAGACCAGCTCCGCGCTGCTACAGGACTCGATCGGTCGTCAGACGGAAAGCAGCGGGTCTCGCAGCACGATTCTGGCCGAGACCATGCAGCTGTACCTGACGAGCGACACGCCCTTCGGCATCGGGCCTGGAGGTACGAAAAACGCGTTCCAGGCACACATGTATCCGTACGTCAAGATGGCGCACGACGACTACACGGCTTCGCTCGTGGAGCGCGGTCTGCTCGGCGGGTTTGCACTCGTCTGCCTGCTGGTCATCGTCGCCGCGCGATGCCGCCGGATCGCAGCGCGGCCGCTGCGGCCTGACTATGCCGCCATCTTCCCCCGCCCAGAGCTGCTCGCAGCCGCCGTGATCGGCATGTTTCTATCCGCGACCCTCTACCAGGTACTGCACTTCCGGCACCTGTGGGCCTTGCTCGCAGTGGTGGCTGCCGCCGACCTCTGGGGCCGGCGCGGCAGTAACCGCGGTCATCCGGCCGCTGACGTGCCCCCTTCGCTCTCGGCACGGCCTGGCCTGGTGCCGGAAAAGGGGCCGAACAGGAACGCGGGGATCCGATGAGAGGAGTCGCTGGCCGGTGCGCGAAGATCGTGCCGGCCGTACTGACCGCCAACGTGCTCGCGCGGGTTGTCGCACTGGCATCCCTGACGCTGGCCACCATCCTGGTCGCGCACGCAGGCGGACCCAAGCTACTGGGCGAGCTGACCTTGCTACGCGTGCTGCCGGGCCTGGTCGGGGTGCTCGTCGGAGCCGGCCTGCCCAGCGCTATTCCCTTCTTCCTGGCGGGCCGCCGCGGTGACGCCAAGCCGCGGTTGCGGACGACAATCGTCGGGCTAACGTTCGCAGGATCGCTCGCAGCGAGCTTGTGCTGGCTGGCAGCGAGCCCGCTGTTGCATGGGATCTTCTTTCGCCCATGGCATATCGGCGTGGTACTGGCGGCGGCAGTGCCGGTTTTCTCTCAGCTGTGGGTAGCGTCTGGCAAGTCGTTTCTGCAGGGCGAGAATGACATGCGCGGCGCCAACTGGGCAATTGCCGCCGAAGAAGCCGCGTTCCTGCCGGTATACGTAGCCCTGCTGCCGTTCCTCAGTGGCACGGCGTTGCTGATGTCTGCCCTGGTCGGGGCCGATGTAGTGGTCGCCAGCGGGATCGCAGCCAGGCTCGCGCAGCGCGGATACCTGCACGGCTGGGGCAAGCCTGACCTCCGGCTCGGCTGGGAGATCTGCCGATACGGCATTCGTGGTCAGGTCGGGGGGATGCTGTCGCTAATTAACCTCCGCCTCGACGTCGCCATACTCGGGGCGCTGATGGGGCCAGGCACGCTCGGTGTCTATGCCGTAGCGTCGAAGTACGCCGAGCTCCTCCGCCTGCCAGGACTGGCGATCACGTACGTGCTGTACCCGCGCCTCGCCATGCGCGACCGGCAGTACGCGGCCCGGCAGGTCGCTAATCTGCTGCCGCGCGCATTCATCATCACCGCGCTAGCCGCAATCCCGCTTGCGGCCGCCGTTCCGCTGCTACCCCTCATCTACGGCCATGCGTTCGCCGGAGCCGTGGTCCCTGCGTACATCCTGCTGTTCGGCCTCATCGGTGAAGGTGTGGCCGGCCTGGTCAGCGCCTACCTCTACGGCGTCGGGCGGCCGGGCGCGAATTCTCTCGCACTCGGCGTATCCGTCGTCGTCACGATCGTGCTTGATATCCTGCTCATCCCGCACCATGGCGCGATCGGTGCTGCCATCGCGTCCGCCGCGGCATACCTGACCAGCAGCGGTGCCCTGCTGTGGTGCTATTTCGCCGTACGCAGATCAGTCCGGCATTCCCGGCACCAGGCCGCGGCAGTGCGTGCGTCATGACCGGGAGGTTCCGCCTCAGCCTCGGCGCAAGGCACGTCATCGCCGTAATCGCCATCGTCGCCGTAGCAATAGCGGCGGCCGGGTGCGAACTGAGCGGACTTCAACGCGCTAGCGCTGGACCCGCGTCCGCACGGGCGAAGGCTACCCCGCCCGGTTCCCCTGCGCTGGCGCCGATCGCCTCGTATCAGGCGGCGGTGACGACGGCGCTCGCCGATCATCTTCGTGTCTGGATTGAAGCCGATCTGGTGAAGCGCTGGAAGGAAGGGCCACGGTGGTTTCGCACCGCGGTCGACCGAGTGGCCGCGCTAGCGCACAGGCCTGGCGTCGTCGGCATCAAGGTCGCGGACGAACTCGGGTATCGCGACGGGATGGACAGCGCCGCGGAGATCCGGCGGTTCCTGTCCGACACGGCCCGCGCCTTGCACGCCGCAGCGCCGGGGAAGCTGATTCTCGTCGACATGGTGGTGCCCGAGCTGGGCTGCCTGCCGGGCCACCAGGCGCCGGGCTCCGGTGCCGCGGATTGCGCCGCCCGGGCCCGGTCGGCTTATCCGCAGCTGACGCTGGCCGCGGTGGATAGCTACCTGCGGTTGCGCGCGATCGACGTGCTTGACCTCAGTACCGGCTTGCTGGCGAACAGCACCTACGCGGCGTGGGGCACAGCGGTGGTCGCGGCGCAGGAGGCGGCCTGGCGGGAGGTCAGGCGGCGCGGCTGGGCCGGCCTGGTGCGGCTGCAAGCCCGTAAGGCCCTCGCCCACCCGGGCGACTACGCGGGCACGGCCGCTCAGGCTGCCGCCGAGATACAGGTGTTCGTCGATATTCCCCTGGCCAACGGCGCCCAGGCTGTCGACATCTGGACGTGGCATCAGGAGTACGACGGGCGGATGTACCAGCTGATGAATCCGGGCATGCGGCCGAACGCGTTGTGGGATCAGCTTGCGCAGCTGCGCCGTGCGGGCGATGTGCTCTTCACCCACATGAGCCCGCACTCCGTCGAGTCAGGGATGAGCAGCGATCTTGCTGTGATTGCCACCGCGTTCACCGACGTCTTCCTGCCGGCAGGTACCGGATGACCGGCAGCGAGTGGTGTCGTCATGCCACATTACCTGGCCCGCGGCGCCGGGAGCGAGGCGCGCTCCGCACGCGGGAGGGCGACGGTGAGCGGAGAATCGATGCGGATCACGTATCTCGGCCACGCCGGCTTGCGCGTCGACGGCGAGGACCTACGGCTGCTGATGGATCCGTGGCTGTCCGAGCGGGGTGCATTCCAAGCTGCCTGGTTTCAGTTCCCGGCTAACTCGCACCTCAGCAGGCCTGCCCTGCTGGACAGCGACTACGTCACTGTCTCGCACGAGCACCTTGATCACATGGACCTGTCCGTCCTGTCCGGCCTCGGAGCCAGTACGACCGTGCTCATCCCGCGGTATCCGGGATCAAACTTCCGGAACCGTCTCAGCGCCGCGGGGATCCGCAACGTACAGGAAGTACCTGCCTGGAGCAGGTACCCACTCAACGAGCGCGGAGACTGGCTGGCTTTCATTCCCGAGCAGTCGCCCATGTGCCATGATGCGGCCGTCCTGGTGCGTGCAGGAGCGGCATCCCTGCTGCACTGCAATGACGCGAGGCTGACCGCGGGTCAGGCGCGTCGGGCGGTCGCCGAGTGCGGTGGCCATGTGGATGTGCTGGCCCTGCAGATGTCCAGCGCCACCTGGCATCCGATCTGCTACGAATACCCGCCGGCGCAGATCGCGGAGATCTCCGCGGCCAAGCGCGCGGCGAAGTTCAAGGCGGCGGGACGATTGGCCAGCGTCGTCAGGCCAGGACTCACGGTCCCCTTCGCAGGCCCGATGTGTTTCCTCGATCCCGAGATCAGGCGGCACAACCGCTGGCTCAAAGCTCCCGGGTTGTTCCCCGACCAGAAGCAGGCAGTGGATTACCTGCGTCCGCGGCTGCGTGGCCAGCAAGTCGCCCTGTGGCTGCCCGGTGACATGTTCGACCCGCTATCCGGTCGGCATGTAGCTGACAGCCTCTGGCGCGACTTTGACTTCAGCGACTGCGACGAGTACCTGGACGCATACGCCCGCGCGCGGCGTCCCGAGATCGAGGCAGTCCGTTCCGCTTTCCCAGAGCCGGGAGCGGACCTTCGCGATGCCTTTGTAGAGCACTTCCGGCGCCTTGGCGAGCTGAGTCCGTATTTCCTCGAGCGCATCGACATGACGGTGCGATTCGAGGTAACCGGAGCCGTCGAAGGACGCTGGGACGTCGACTTGCGCCCCGAGGGGGTGCGCGTCGACCTCAAGGGCCGGGCCAGCCGACCTGAGTACCGATTCCGGCTGGACTCGCGCTGGCTCGCGCCGATCGTGTTCGGCCAGATCGGCTGGGAGGACCTCCTGTTGTCGATGCGCTTCTCGGCGTGGCGGAACCCGGATATATACAACGACTACCTGGTCGGCCTGCTCAAACACGCCGAGCCGGATGCCCTCGCGTGCGTCGAAGCGTACGAGCGGGGCCGAACGGCCGACGAGAAGGTGGTGGTCGAGTCCGCTGGCGTCCGATACCAGGTCAGCCGGTACTGCCCGCACGCGGGCGAGGATCTGGCGATGAGCAGCACCATCGCCGACGGCGTGATCCGCTGCCTCGGGCACAACCTGGAGTTCGATCTCGCTACCGGCAGTTGCCTCAACGCCCGCTGCGACCCGCTGGCCACTCGCACGCTCGGGCCCGTTCCCCGTGCATCGATCGATTCACCGGAACTGGAGGCGTTCTTATGCCGTCAGCAGATGGGTTCATTAGCCCGCCGAGCGCTGGGCAGGCCCACGCGGGCACGGCCGATGTTCCGGTGCCGGAACCGCGGCAGGGCCTGGCGGCGCGGCAGCCGGGAATCGGCCCGAGCCCTGGCCGCAGGTGCCTGGATGTCGTGGTCGCGGTACTGCTCCTCGGACTGTCGCTTCCGCTCTTGCTCGTCATCGCGGTCGCCGCAGGCTTGAGCACAGGCGGCTCGCCGATCTTCCGGCAGCTCAGAGTGGGTCAAGGCGGCATTCCGTTCACGCTGTACAAATTCCGTACAATGCGCCTCGGCCTATCCGGCCCCGAGGTGACGGCTCCCGACGACCTCCGGGTGACGCGCCTCGGCGGCCTGCTGCGCAAAACCAGCATCGATGAGCTACCGCAGATGGTGAACGTGCTGCTCGGGCACGTGACGCTTGTTGGCCCGCGGCCCGAGTCGGTGGCCCTGGCGGCGCGGTATCCGGGCGATTTCCAGTTCATATTCCGATACCGTCCAGGGGTCACCGGCCCCAGTCAGGTGCTCGTGCGGGACGAGAAGGTGCTCGGCGACGTCGGCGACGTGGAGGCGTACTACCTTAGTGAACTCGTCCCGCACCGAGTCGCTACCGATCTGAGCTACCTGAGCAACCCGACGCTTGTAGTGACCGTCAGATGGCTGGTCGGCACCGGGCTCTACCTGGCGGGGCTAGCGTGGCGCCGGGCCGGAGCCGCAGCCGATGCCGCCGGCATTCCACACGCGGCCGTGAGCGCTTCTGCCGACAAGTTAGCCCGCCGCGGCGGGGGCAGCGCGGCCAGGGCTCGTCGCGGCGGCGCTCACTGGAACGTGATGACCTGGGCCAGCCATGTTCCGCTCGCGCTGCCAGTGGCGGTGAAGGTGCCTGGGGCGCTGGCTATCTGGTAGGCGCGACCCAGGGAGTTGGAGCCGACGCTGTATGTCGTCAGACTGGTCCAGCCGGAGCTCCAGCCGAGTGACGTGCCGCCGAAGGTCGCAACCGTCGCGTAGTCAAACTCCCCAGACCGGGCCGTCGTGCCCGTCGCACCGGACGAGAAGGTGCTCCCGCTCCCGCTGGCTGCTGCCGCCTGGTCCACGGCACTGACTCCGGAGACCTCGTCGGCGGTGATCCGGTAGGTCGACGCTGTCGGGAACTTCAACATCACCTGGTCGTTCACCGGCAGGCCGCCGGCCGCTATCCCGGCCAGAGTGACGAGGCGATCGCCGCTGCCATCGGATATGTCACTGACCACGTTGAGAGTGTCACCCAACGTGTCGGTGCCGGTGACCGCTCCGGTTGCCGAGGTGCCCGTGAGCTGCACAGTTGCGATGATCAGATCTCCGGCAGCGACACCGCCGGAACGCCAGACGGTGACGTACCCGGACGTGTGCGAGGACGTCGAGTAGTTTGTCGCGATCTGGTTGACGTACTTCGCCTGGCTAGTGCCAGACGAGCTGACCGTGACGCTCTGGGTGGCCTGTGAGGTGAGCCCGTTGCCGTCGGTCGCGGTCACCGTGACCTGGTAGCTGCCGGCGGACTGGTAGGTGTGGCTGGCGGTGGCGCCGGGCTGGGGGCCGACGGTGGTGCCGTCGCCGAAACTGAAGGTGTAGGTGCTGATCGGCGAGCTGCCGGCGATCGAGCCGGAAGCGTTAGCGGTGACGGCCAGCGGAGCGGTGCCGGAGGCCGGGCTGACGGTCAGCGCGGCGGTCGGACCGGTGGCAGGCCCGCCGCCCCCGGACTGAAACTCGTAAGCGCCCATGTCGTCGAACGGAGAAACGCCTACGATGTCTGTCGGCTGATGGCCAGAGACCGAGGTGTTCGCCGCGTCGCTGGCCGGGGACCCAGCGGTCAGCTGGAAGTCAGCTGCCGCGGCGTTCGCGAACTCCGGGTTCTGGAATTTCCCGTGCTGCTCCTGGCCGGTGGCGGCGTAGAGAGCCTGGTGCGTGCTGTAGTGCGTGCCCGCCCAGGTGTACTCGGTGCCTGAGCCGCTCTGCCACACAAGGTTGTAGTCAGCCGTTGTCGTCGCCGGCGCGGAATCATAGACACCGATATTCCCCACCCGCCGGTTGCAGAGGTTGGTGTAGTCTGGCTGGCCGTCAGTCTGGGCGATTGGCGTCGGATTGATGACGGCACCGGTCGCGTTGTTCATCGAGATGTTGTCGACGATGGTGTAGTCGCCGCTCGTCCCCTCGACGTTGATGCCATCAGTGCAGTTGCCGTACACGGTGTTGTTGATGATCCGCCCGCCAGTCACGTTGTAGTCATCGATGCCGTGATCGCCGTTGTCATAGGTGACATTGTTCGCCACGAGTGTGTTATTGGCGCCCGGGTAGATATTGATCCCGGTGTCTTCGTTGGCGTAGGTGATGTTGCCAATGATGGAGTTGCCCGGCGCTACATCGTCGATGCCGTTGGCATTGCGCTCATACTGGTAAGCATTGTGATAAGAGGTGTTCCCGGTAACCAGCATGCCGGTCGTGGATCCGGTGAGGTAGATGCCGTGGGCTGAGTTGTCATGGGTGCGGTTGCCATGAACTAGCCCGCCCTTCAGGTTACTCAGGTAGATGCCGCTAGCCGGGCTCGATACGGGCGTCCCAGCGAACGATTCGGTGTTGTCGGAGATGGTATCGTCGCTGCCGCCCGACACGGAGATGCCGTAGGAACCAGTGCGCGTGATCACGTTGCGGGACACCGTATCGCTCGCGCCGCCCGAAATGGATATGCCTGCCGACGAGGTACCGCTGATAGTGAACCCGGAGATTACGATGTAGCTCCGGTTGGACAGGGAGAATGCCTTCGTGCCTCCAGTCACCGTCACACCGGGACCGGCCATGAAAGTGATGGGGCTGCCCGCGGTACCCGAGTTCGTCGGGTTGACGGACGTACCGGTATACGTGCCAGCGTCAACCTCGACGGTGTCGCCAGCAAGGGCCTTCTTCGCGGCTGCCGCGATCGTGCAGAACGGCTGAGCCGCGGTCCCCTGGCCCGTATCCGAACACGATGCGGACGTGTTGTCTACGACGTAACTGGCCGATCCCCGGGCGGACATTTCGCCAGAGCCGTTGACGGTGAGCATTGTGAGGACAACAGTCCCGACGTAAACGGCCAGCCGGACCGTTCGAGGTTGACTGACTAGCATCGGATCATCCAATGGCAGGTCACATAGCCGGACATAGTCGCAGCACTTTCCCAAGCTAGGATAAATTTAGAGCGCAGCAAGCAAGCCGCTGGCGAGGTCGCAGAAGCTGGCTGGCGCCGGGTCTTGCATTGAGTGCTTTACCAACGCGTCTCTATGTTGTTTCCGGGTAACTTGCATCCGAAACCAGCCACGATCCGCAATTTTGGCGAACGTCACGACAGGACGGCCATCGAATCGAATGGCCCATACCTGGACCCTGCCCCCCAGTTGCGCCGTTTTCGGCAGGTCAGTGTGGGTGCGTTGGCGTTAGCCTCGATCCTTCGTGCGCCCAGCAGAACGGGAGGTGACGCTGTGACTTAGCAGCGGATCTTGCTGTTCGTAAGCTCGTCGTCGCCTGCCGGTGCAAGTCCGGTCCGGGTAGCTGCCAGGAGGCCCGGTAGCAGGCTGGCGGCTCGGTCTGGAAACGGGCCGGGTCGGAGCCCAGCGTCAAGAGCCCTGTGAGGGGGAGCGACGATGCGGTCCGTAGCATGACGCGAAGCCTGCGGCGTCGTTAGAGGTCCTGCCTGCAAGGGCGGGAGCAGGGAGTGCCGAGCCCCCGAATTCAGGGTGAAGGCCATGGAAGCGGTGTAGAGCCTGGAAGCGCAGCCGTGAGGGACTCCCCGGCGTATGGGGCGCGGAACGTATCGATGGTGGCGGCGGGAACTGGGGAGGCCCTCCCCGGCCCGGTGGCCTGCGGATTGTGCTGCCGGAGCGCGGCGTCCTATAACCGATGACCTCGGGAAGTGGATTGCTGGCCGGGTGGGCGTCGGAGGCGGCCGTAGTACCGGTTGAGCCGGGCGGACAACATAACCGCCGGTGATGGGAAGGGCCGCTGCTTCGTCGGTGCGCAGCGTCTGTCTTGGAGGGGCCCGGTGAGTGCTGTTTCGGCTAGTCCCGCCGCGAAGGGATCGGTCCGGGGTGTCCCGGCTGATCCGGTCCGTGC
>DASWGE010000413.1:0-11419 GCA_036393895.1 Streptosporangiaceae bacterium
GCGCTCAGGGAATCGATCCGCAGCCTGCGGGCAGCGGACCGGCGATTCATCGGGGTCCTCGATGATGACCCGACCGGATCGCAGGCGATGCACCACGTGCAGGTCGTGACCGTGCTGGAGGAAGGCGTCTACCAGGCCGCCCTTGACCGTCCGGCCGGAACATGCTTCGTGCTGACGAATTCGCGCAGCCTGGGCGAGCGGGCAGCGGCCCAGCTGACTACCCGAGCCGCGCGCGGACTGATCGCCGTGGCCGGACGGCGCGGCGCGCGGATCGATCTGATCAGCCGCAGCGATTCGACCCTGCGGGGTCATGTGTTCGCAGAAGTCGCGGCGCTGGCTGCCGTGCACCGCGACACGCTCGGCGTCGGCCCGGACGGCGTGCTGCTTGCTCCTGCCTTCATCGAGGCCGGACGGCTGACCGCCGCCGACATCCATTGGGCTCGCACGCCCGCGGGCCTGGTACCGGTGGGCGAGACGGAGTTCGCGCGGGATCGGGTATTCGGATATGAGGCATCTGACCTGCGCGAATTCATTGCCGAGAAATCGCGGCAAGCGATCGGAGCAGATGGCGTCCGCAGCATCAGCCTGGCCGATATCCGGCTCGGCGGGCTGCCGCGGATCCGCGATGTGCTGGGCGGAACGCGCAACGGGACGTGGCTGGTCGTCAACGCCACCGAGTACTCCGACCTGGAGGCCGTCGCGCACGGGGTACTGCTCGCCGAACGAGATGGGCAGTCATTTCTCTTCCGTACCGGGCCGTCGTTCGTGCGCGCCCTGAGCGGCCTGGGGCCCAGAGCACCACTGCGCGGCCAGGAGATCTGGCCGTCGGCCGGGCGCGGCGGGCATGGCCTGATCGTGGTCGGATCACATGTCGCGCAGACGACCAGGCAGGTGGCCGATCTCCTGGCCCGCGGCGAGATCACGGGCATTGAGCTCGACGTTAATTCCGTCGTCGCGGGCAGCGGTGGTGCGGCAGGCGCGACGGCACGGCAGGTTGTCACCGCGCTTGGCCGCTCGGATGTCCTGCTCTACACGAGCCGGACTGTCGTGAGCGCCAGCCACGGCTTGGATGACCTGGCCATCGCCCGCGCCGTCTCCGGCGCCCTGGCCGGCATCGCCCGCCGGGCGCTGGCCGCCAGGCCCGCCTGGATCATCGCCAAGGGCGGGATCACTTCCCACGACGTCGCCGTGCATGGCCTGGGGATCCGGCGCGCTGAGGTGGCTGGCCAGCTGTTTCCCGGCCTGATCTCGGTATTCTGGCCGGCCGACGCCGCACCCGAGGCGATCGGCATGCCCTTCGTCGTCTTCCCCGGCAATGTGGGCGACGATCAGGCGCTCACCCGGGTTGTAGCCATTCTCAATGGCGCGGCTCGGCCGCCGCATGCTGGCCGCAAACGGCACTGTCGGCAGGTGCGATTACATTCGTCGTCGTGTTCGAATCCGCGGTCCTGGACAACCTGGACAATGAACAGCGCACGGCCGCTGCCTGGCCGGGCGGACCCCTCCTCGTGCTGGCCGGGGCCGGAACGGGGAAGACCAGGACCCTGGTGGCGCGCGCGAGCTGGCTGCGCGGGCAGGGCATGGATCCTGGCCGGATCCTATTGCTCACCTTCACCCGCCGGGCGGCAGATGAGATGCTGTCCAGGATCACCGCGCCGCCCGGCCTGGCATCGGCTGCGCGGGTTAGGGGCGGCACCTTCCACGCCATCGCGCACCGGATCATCCGCCAGCACGCCGAAGCATTCTCCCTGCCGCCGCAGTTCACGGTCATTGACCCGGGTGACGTGACGGACCTGTTCGACGTGCTCCGCGGTAATCACGGCCTGATCAGCACAGAGCGCCGCACCCCGAGGGCAGCGGTTTGCGCTGACGTCTACACCAGGTGCGTGAATACCCAGTTGCCGGTGGCCGAGGTGGTTCGCGCCGGCTTCCCCTGGTGTACCAGCTTCACCACTCAGCTCGGTGAGATGTTCCGCGCTTACGTCGTCCACAAGCGCAGCCACGGCCAGGTCGACTTCGATGACCTGCTGTTGCTCTGGCGTGCCGCACTCGCCGACGGCGCGGCGGGCCCTGTGCTGCGCGGCATGTTCGACGCCGTGCTAGTCGATGAGTATCAGGACGTCAACGCAGTTCAGGCCGACATAGTCAGGCTGCTACGGCCCGACGGGGCCGGACTGACCTGCGTCGGCGATGACGCCCAGGCCATCTATGGCTTCCGCGGCGCGGACCCCGGGCACCTGCGCCGGCTGCACACCGACTTTCCTGGCCTGACCGTCGTCCGGCTGTCCAGAAACTACCGGAGCCGGCCGGCCGTGCTCAGGCTGGCGAACCTGATCCGACCGCAGTCGCCCGGCCTGGAACTCGAACTGACCGCCAGCCGTACGTCAGGCCCGCGGCCCGCGCTGGTGCGATGCTACGACGAGGCCACCCAGGCCAGGGAGATCTGCGCCCGCGTGCTTGAGGCCCGCGAGTCCGGGATGGACCTGCGCGATCAGGCCGTGCTCGTCCGTTCAGCGCACCACAGCGACGTGCTCGAAATCGAGCTGTCAGCACGAGGCATCCCGTACGTCAAGTACGGCGGCCTGCGGTTCACCGAGGCTGCCCACGTCCGCGACTTCCTCGCCGCACTACGGGTGATCACGAACCCGGCCGACGACATCGCCTGGTTCCGCCTGCTGCGGCTGCACGATGGCATCGGGCCGATCCATGCCAGGCGAATCAGCGAGGCACTGCGCCTGACCGAGCCGGCGCCGCTGGCCCGCAGGAACGACGCGGTCGCCGCCGCTCCCGCGCGGTCACGGGAGGCACTGGCCGCGACGCTGCACGGCCTCGCCGATGGCGCGCTCCTGGCCGGCACCGCCGGGCAGGCGGCGGCCGTGCTCGCGGCCATCGACCGCCCGCTCCGTGCCAGATACTCGGACGCGGCGACCAGGATCGCGGACCTGCAGCGGCTGACCGACGCTGCGGCCAGCCGCCCGTCGCTGCACGACGCGCTGGTCGAGCTCGCCCTCGATCCGCCTGTGTCAGCCTCCGACCTGGCCGGGCCGCCTCGGCTGGACGAGGATTACCTCGTTATCTCCACTGTTCACTCGGCCAAGGGCCTCGAGTGGCCCGTGGTTCACCTGCCGCACCTGATCGACGGGGCCGTGCCGAGCGATATGGCGCTGGCGACTCCGGCGGGCCTGGAGGAGGAACGGCGCCTGTTCTACGTCGCGGTCACGCGGGCGCGCGATCAGCTGCACCTGTACGCACCGCTGCGCCTGCATCATCACCGCACGGCCCGCGACGACCGGCACAGCCTCGGCCAGCTCACCAGGTTCCTCGAAGGGACCGCCATGGCGGCCTGCGATGCGATCGACGCCAGCCCTCCCCCGCCATTGATCGCGCGCTCCGGACCGCTCACAACCCAGATCGACGCGGCCCTCGACGCCCTATGGTCACCCTGATCGGTAGTCGAAGTCGGTCCAGAACGCGGGATTCCGCCGTCCGCGCACCTCCCAGCGGAGCGCCGGGTCGATGGAGCTCATGACAGCAATCGTTTCACCGCCGCAACTGCGGCGACGGCAGTCTCATCGTCGGGTCCCTGCGTGATCAGATTGAACTCCCGGCAGCCGGCTTCGCGGTAAGGCAGCAGAAATTCCGCGACGTCCTCGGCGGTACCGAACGGGCAGTACCGCTCGAATCGCTCGAACGGCAGCTGGTAGAAGGCCTCCATCGCTGGCGCGAGGCGAGCGCGCGCCGCCCTCTTCGACTCCCCCAGGCCGCACCAGACTTGCATGCCGTGCCTGGTCGGCGAGTCGGTCCGGCCGACGCGCGCGGCCTCGTCGGCGGTCATCTGCACTGCCTCGGCAAACCGCCTGGGCGAGTTCCAGATGCCGAGCCAGCCGTCCCCGAGCCGCCCAGCGCGCCTGATCGCCGCGTCGGATCGTCCGCCGACGATCACAGGCACCGGAGTCGCGGGTGCCGGGCCGATGACCGCGTCGTCGATGTCGAAGAACCTTCCGTGGAACGAGCACCGCTTGCCATCAAGCAGTTGGCGCACGATGGCAAGGCACTCGTTCATCCGCTGGCCGCGTGTCGCCGGATCCACGCCGCAGTTCGAGACCTCGCGACGATCCTCGCCGCCTACTCCTACGCCGAATACCAGCCGCCCGGCCGCGATCCTGTCGATATCCGCTAGCTGGCGGGCCACGAGTACCGGATGGCGCAGCGGCAGCAGATAGACGCCGGTGTAGACGGGCAGCACCGGATGGAGCATGGCCAGCGCAGCGGCCTGGATGAGCCCGTCGAATCCGGCGCCCGCGAAGCTGACGTGGTCGCCGCAGCAGACATGGTCAATGCCCGCCGCCGCGACCAGCGCCAGGAATTGCGCGCCTTGGTCCTGGCAGCGCTCCAGCAGGTCGAACGGCGCGAACATGCCCACCCGGGTCAGTCCCGGCACAGGGTCGGCGCGGCCGGCCGGGCCCAGCGCCCGGCCGGCTGCTTCGTGGCTGGTCATGTCGTTCACCCGGCGGCTCAGGCGCCCGGCCCGCCGGCCGGCCGGATGTTCTGGTTGATGTGGAATACGTTGTCTGGGTCGTACCGCTCTTTGACCCGCGCGAGCCGCTCATAGTTGCCGAGGTACGACGCCCTGACCCGGTCATTGCCCTCCTCCATCAGGAAGTTGACGTAACCCCCGCCAGCCGACGTCGGATGCAGCTCCTGCCAGTAGTCCCTGGCCCATTGCGAGATCAGGCCGGCCTTGGCCGGGTCAGGATCGACCCCAACGATGACTCCCGCCCAGCCGCCATCCCGGTAGGCAAAGGCTGTCGTTTCCGCCGCCACCCGGCTGGTGGCACCGTCGATGGGATACATGTGCATCGTCGAGTGGCCCGTCGGCAGCAGCTCCCCGTACTTGCGGTGCACGTCGATCGCGGCGTCGGAGATCTCGTTGAAGAAATCCGCCCGCCAGTACCACTGCAGCCCTGCTGGGTAGAGGGCATCGAACGCGCTCTGCAGCACGCTGAACGGCATCTCCTGCAGGCCGACCAGGAGCGGCGAGCCAAAGCTCTTGATCGGCTCGAGTACCTCGTCGGCCTGGTCGTGGCTGCCGGTGTAGCACCAGACGATCCCGCAGGCCTTGCGGCCCCACAGCGCTTCAGGGAAGGGCGGGGCGGGCGGGATGGTCAGCAGCGCGATCCAGCCGCTGAGCTCCTCGGGCAGCGAAGGCATCAGCTCCCGGTACCAGCGCATGACATGCTCGGTGTCGGCGATGTCGTAGAGCACGGGGCCGCCGATGATCATGCCGTGCGCGCCGATCTCGTGGCACCGGAACGTGAACGAGGTGACGACGCCGAAGTTACCGCCGCCGCCCCGCAGGGCCCAGAACAGGTCGCTGTGGGACCTCTCGCTGGCGGTCACGAACGTGCCGTCGGCGAGCACCACGTCGGCCGAGAGCAGATTGTCGACGGTAAGCCCGAATCGCCTGGACAGGTAGCCGATGCCGCCGCCGAGCGAGAGACCGGCGACGCCGGTCGAGGCAAGGAAGCCGGATGGGGTTGCCATGCCGAAGGCTCCGGTCGCGTGGTCAACGTCGCCCCAGGTGCATCCGGCGTCCACGCGTACCGTGTGATTCTCCGGGTCGACTGTGGTGCTGCGCAGCAACGAGAAGTCGATGACGAGCGCATCGTCCCAGACGCCGAGGCCGGCCGCGTTGTGGCCGCCGCCGCGGATTGCGATCTCGACGCCATGCTGGCGGCCGAAGCGCACGCATGCGACGACGTCGGCAACGTCGCGGCAGCGGGCGATTGCGGCCGGCCGCTTGTCGATCATGCCGTTGTAGACGGCCCTCGCCTGGTCATAGCCGGGATCTCCGGGCACGATCAGGTCACCGCGAAGTGCTGCGGCCAGGACCTCGTATGGTGCGGTCGCAGTGGGTGCGGCTGTTGTGGTCATGTGATTCCCCTCCGAACGTGCCTTGGGATAGGCAGACACGCTGAAGCTAAAGCCCGCCGCGTTCGCGCAGCGTTCGTGATCGGGCACCGGTCTCAGTCCTCGGGGCGAACGCCCGCGGCCGGGAGGCGAACGCCGCGAGCGGCGATGTCGCGCTCGCAGCGCCGCAGCAGCGCGACACTGCCGTGCGCTGTCGCCAGATCGGCCGCCGCGTGCAGCCTTGACAGGGCGACAAGCTCGTCCTCGTCGTGGCGCGCACGCATCCGGATCACCTCGGGCAGCCACCACACGTCGTCATGAGCCTGCCCGGTAATCAGCGCCGCGTCCAGGGTGGCCCGCGCGGCATCGTGCTGACCGGATCGTGCGAGCAGGTCGGCGAGCAACGAGAGCCAGTACGGCATACGGGCAAAAGCTCCCTGCGCTCTGAGGTTGCCAATGCCCTGCCTGGCCAGGGCGATGCCCGACTCGTCGGAGCGCGACCAGCCTTGCAGCACCAGGCCCCATTCGCGGTAGTACGCGAAGCCATGCCGATCGCACAGCTCACGCAGCTCGCCGGCGGTATCAGTGAGCTGCGCCTGGTCGTGCCGCATCTGGCTGGTAATACTGCCGTAGGCCAGAGCCGCGGCCAGGCTATACGGTTGGTCGATGGCTCGGGCCAGCTTGATCGCGTCGTCACAGCTGGCTAGAGCGTCGTCGTCGTGGCCCAGCAGCCAGTGGGCATGTGCTGCCCAGGCGGTGCCGTGCACGTCGGGCCGGGTCCCGGTACTCATCGAAGCGCCTCTTGCTAGTTTGACGGCCAGCTCAAGATGGCGTAGCGCATCTGCGGGCATCCCGAGGCTAACGGCAGACCCGCCTACGGCGAAATGAGCCGGACCGCTTAGCTCCGAGTCGGGGTCTATGAGGGTTAGCGCGCGGACGGCCGTCTTGTACCCGTCGGCGGTGCGGCCCTGCACGAACCGCGACGCCCACAGGGCGACCAGGCCGGTGACCGTCGATTCCCGGCGGCCCAGTGACTCCGCGAGGACGATCGAGCGCTCAAGCGCCTGCTGCAGTTCCGGCGAGGCGTAGCCGTTCTTGGCGTTGAGCGGTGCTGCCATGGCTTCGAGGACCAAGAGTTCGCGGCTGTCTCGGTCTCTGCCCGCTGGCAGCTTGCGGACGATCGACAGCGCTCCCTCGTGCAGCCGGATCGCCTCGGCATGGGCAAACAAGCCAGCCGCGACATCGGCCGCGCGACGATAATAGGCGACGGCCCGTTCTGATTGCCCGCCACGGGCATACTGCTCCGCAAGCTGCGCGGCCACCGAGTCTTTGTCATCGGCGAAGACCAGTTCCAGTCCTTGCGCGATGCGCCGGTGCAGCAGCCATCGCCTGGGCGGAGATACCTGCGCGTAGGCAGTCTCGCGGAGCAGGTCGTGGGAGAAGTCGTAGCCGTCCCCGAACTCCTGCATGATCCTGCGCCGCCAGAGCTCGTCAACCGCTCCTACGACCACGTTGGCGTCGAGATCACTTGCCTCGGCGAGCAGGTCAAGCGAGAAGTCAGTGCCCACAGCTGCCGCGAGACCAGCGACCTCGAGCGCAGCCGGGCTGAGCTGGCCGAGGCGGTTTTGCAGGACCGCGGTCAGGTCACCGACCGGGAGGCTGCTTCGGCTGAGGTCCTGATTGCCGCGCATGGCCTCCACGATGTACAGCGGGAAACCACCCGTGGTGGCGTGCAGCAGGCTGGCGTCGGACTCGCGCAGCGTGTGTCCCGAGATCGTCTCTGCCAGCCGCGCGGAGTCGGCGGCCTCCAGCGGCGCCAGCGTGACCTCGGTCTGCAGTCCGCTGGCCCGCATCCGGACGAGCCAGCTGGCAGGTTCGGCCGCGTCATCGGGCCCGTCATCACGCAGGGTCGCGGTGACCAGGATCGGCGCGGCCGGATCGAGTCCCAGGCAGAACGCGAGAAATGCCAGCGTCTCCTCGTCGCACCACTGCAGGTTGTCCAGGATCAGCAGCGTCGGGCGGCCGACGCCGATCAGCGCGCGAGCCAGACCCTCGAAGAACCTGTGCCGCTGCCAGGCATCGACCATCGCACGCGAGCTAGCGGTGGTCTCGCCGCGACCGTGCCCGGAAGGCACCAGCCTGTCCACCTCAGCACGCCAGGCCGGATCGAGCGAGCTCATCGCTGACCGCACCGTCGGGTTACGCAGCCAGTCCGCGACCGGGGCAAGCGCCAGGCGTCCACGGGAGCCGAAGCACTGGGTACTCGCGACCACGGCGCCTTGCGTCCGCGCGAGCTCGGCCACCTCCGCTACCAGGCGGGATTTGCCGACGCCCGCGCCGCCGCGGACCAGAACCAGGCCTGGGCGACCGGCCGCTGCCGTCTGCCACCTGTCCCGCAGCAGGCTGAGCTCGTGCGACCTGCCCACCAGCTGGGCGGAAGGGGCTCCTCGCCGTCCGGAGAAGTCCCGCTCCACCTCGGGCGATCGCGAGCCGCCCGAGTCCGCGTGGCTCATCAAGTCGGCGAGCATGTTCCGCGTCGCTGCGTCCGGGACCACGTCGAGCTCACGTTCCAGCACCGAGGCGCAATGATGATAGGTGCTGAGCGCACCGGCACGATCACCCAGGTCAGCCTGGAGCCGCATCAGCGTCCGGTAGCCGACCTCTTCGAGCGGCTGCAACTGGATCCGGCGGCGGGCGGCGGTTGCCGCCGCCGCCAGGTTCCCCGCATCGGCCTGCGCCCGGCAGAGCAGGTCACACAGGTCCGCGCACTGGCGCTCAAGTTCCGACCTGGTCTCAAGCAACCAGTCGTCGTAACTGCCCGGCAGGAACTCGCCATGGTAGTGGGCAACGGCCTCGGCGGCATGCGGCAGGACTGCGTCAGTGTCGCCGGACGCCGCCGCCGCCAGCGCGGCCTTGCGCTCCGTGTCGAAGATGCGCAGGTCCACGCGGCAGGTTGGGCTGTCGCGCCAGCACAGATCCCGGGACGCCACGATCAGCGATGGCTCATCCCCCATGATCTGACGCAAGTTGTGCAGTTCGCGGCGAAGATTGGTGAGCGCCTGCCCGTCGGTCGAGTCGGGCCAGAACAGCCCCGCGATGCGCTGCCGCGTCTGCGGAGATCCGGCGTGGGCGACCAGGAAACCGACCAAAGCGACCGTGCGCGACGACCGGATCCGCACACCAGCGGTCCGGTCATCGACGATCGTCTGTTCCCCCAGCACGCGGACGTGCAGCATGTGGCGCGAGCCCTCCCGACTGCCCAGGCTAGACCCGATCGCTTAGTGGCGGAAGTCGGTCATCGGCGGCGATCGCGCCCAATCGTCGGCCGGCAGGTGCCACCAGCGGTCGGCCATGCCCTGTTCTGGGCCCGGCGTCCTGGTGGCTCTTGCCCGGCCTAGCGAATGCCGGCCGGGCGGAACTGGACGCTGATCCGCGGGCCCGTTGGCTTGGCTGTCTTGGGAACCGAGTGCTCCCAGGTGCGCTGGCAAGTGCCGCCCATTACGAGCAGGTCGCCGTGCCCGACCAGGTAACGCAGCGTCTGGCCGCCGCCGTGGCGCGGGCGCAGCATGAGAGCTCTCGGGTTCCCGAGCGAGACGATCGCCACGATGGTCTCGCGTACCCGGCGGCCTGAATTGTCGCCATGCCAGGCAACGCTGTCCCGGCCGTCCCGGTACAGGCACAGCCCTACCGTGCAGAGCGCTTCACCAATCTCTTCGCGGTACTGCCGATCAAGGACGCTGCGCGCCTCCCCCAGCGCAGGATCAGGAAGTGGCTGGTCAGCGTCGTAGTGGCAGAGCAACCGGGGGACGGAGACTACCTGGTCGTACATGCGGCGCCGCTCGGCCCGCCATGGCACGGTGCTGGCCAGGCGCTCGAACAGCGCGTCAGCGCCGCGCAGCCAGCCGGGCACGACGTCCAGCCAGGCCCCGTGGTCCAGGCTGATCCTGGCCGACCGGTCAAGCTCGCCGAGCCCGAAGTCCTGCTCCGAGTCGAAGAGCGATGCCTGGAAAGCGCTCGTCATCGTCCCAGGATAACCGTGATTCAAACTCGTGTTCGATGTTGGACGCCCGCGAACGCGAGTACCTTGTCCCAATGCCACCGGCCGTGCTGGAGATGGTCGCCACGACCTACGTGCGGGACATCGACGTGTCCGGCCGCTTCTACGAGCTGCTCGGCTTTCACGAGCAGTCGAGCGGCAAGGCCGCAAACTCGGCGTGGTCAGCGCTGCATGGCGGCAGCTATACGGTTCTCCTGGCGTCGACCACGCCGCCGCTTGAGCTCGCTGCGCTGCCGCTGCTGTTCTACTTCTACTTCGACGATGTCGACGCCGCGATCGACGTGGTCCGCGCCGGCGGCATCGACGTGCTCCACATGGGCTACCCGCCGCATGCGCTCGGTGGCGAGGCCAAGGTGCTTGATCCGGACGGCAACACCATCCTGCTCGGCCAGCGCGAACGATCCGCTTCGCAGCCGCCATTGGCTGAGGAGGAGGCCCCACCACATTTCTCGCTGCTGAAGGAGGCGGCAGCCGTCGTCGCGGCCCGCGGCGCGGCGAGCACCGTCTGCCAGGTCCGCGACATGGACAGGAAGCGGTGCAGGCTGAAGGCTCGGGTCAAACTCGCGGACGCAGCGGGCAACTCAATGTGGGCGTGCCTCGATCATGCCGACGAGATCCTCGTAACCGTGCGCGGGGCGTTCATCGCGAGCCCGGCTGAGGAGGGCGTTGCCGGCTATCTGTCCCGCCGCCGGGGCTAGCCGTTTCCGGCGGCTGGCGCTACTCCAGCGGCGGAAGCTGCTGGTCGTCCTTTAGCACCGGCCTGAACAGGTCACCACGTTCTGACACCCGGTCTGGCATGGTCCTGATGGTGAAGCCGTCGGGCCGGAGCGAGGGATCGTCGAGTTCTTCCCAGGCAATCGGCGCGGAGACCGGCGCGCCCGGGGCGGCGCGCGGGCTATAGGGGGCGACCAGGGTCTTGTTGCTGACGTTCTGGGTGTAGTCCAGCCTGGCCAGGCCGCCGCGCTCCTTGACGTCCCACTTCCAGCTCACCAGATCGGGCACCACGGAGCCGATCGTCTTGGACAACCGCTCGACCCAGGCGCGAGTGTCTTCATAGCTCAGCCCTGGCGCGACCGGTATCCAGATCTGAATGCCGCGCCGCCCGGTCACCTTGGCTCGCGCACGTACGTTCAGATGCTCAAGCGCCGTCTTGTGCAGCCGTGCCAGCACAAGTATGTCCTGCCATGAGGTGGCCGGACCTGGGTCGATGTCGATCAGCGCGTAGGTCGGGCTGTGCGGATCAGCCGTCTTCGCCGTCCACGCGTGCCATTCGATCGCACCGAAGTTCGCGGCCCAGACCAGCGCCGCCGGCTCGTCGACCACCAGGTAGGTCGTGGTCTTGCCGCGCTCTGCCTCCGGATTGTCCCAGCGCGGAATCCAGTCCGGTGCGTGGTCGGGAAGTTGCTTGTGCCAGAAGCCGGACTCAGCCGCACCGCCGGGGAATCGGTGCAT
>DASWGE010000414.1:0-2438 GCA_036393895.1 Streptosporangiaceae bacterium
CGGGACGGCGGCCACCCCCTCGCCGTGGAACTCCACGAACTTGCCGACCACGCCGTGGCGGCGGAGCAGCTCGGTGATCGTGAGGACCAAGTCGGTGGCGGTCGCGCCAGAGGGCAGCTCGCCCGTCAGCTTGAACCCGACGACCTTGGGGATGAGCATCGAGATCGGCTGGCCGAGCATGGCGGCCTCAGCCTCGATACCGCCCACGCCCCAGCCGAGCACGCCGAGGCCGTTCTGCATCGTGGTGTGCGAGTCAGTGCCGACGCATGTGTCTGGATAGGCCATCATGCCGTTGCCGTCCTCGGCGTCGACGGTCATGACGACTCTGGCCAGGTGCTCGATATTGACCTGGTGCACGATGCCGGTGCCTGGCGGCACCACACGGAACTGGCGCAGCGCCTGCTGGCCCCAGCGCAAGAAGGCGAACCGCTCGGCGTTGCGGTGGAACTCAAGCTCCACATTCCGGTCAAAGGCGTCGGGCCGCCCGAAGATGTCTGCGATGACGGAGTGATCGATCACAAGCTCGGCCGGGACCAGCGGGTTGATCTTCTCGGGATCGCCGCCGAGGTCCCGCATCGCCTCGCGCATGCTGGCGAGGTCGACGATAGCGGGGACGCCAGTCAGATCCTGCATGATCACCCGTGCCGGGCTGAACTGGATTTCGGTGTGTGGCTCGGCGACCGGGTCCCAGCCAGCCAGCGCGCTGATGTGATCCTGGGTGACATTGACTCCGTCCTCGTTGCGCAGCAGATTCTCGAGCAGGATCTTCAGGCTGAACGGCAGGTCCTCGGACCCAGGCACGGCATCGAGCCGGTAGATCTGGTAGTCGTTCGCGCCCGCCGCCAGCGTCCCGCGAGCGTCAAAGCTGTTCGCTGTCATATGACCTATCCTTCCGCTGCCCTGCTGCCGGTCCGGCCGCGAAATACGAACTCTCGCCTAGCGATCATCCTGCCGTAGGACTCCCGCGCCGCTCCCCCCGCCTGGCCCGGCTTTGCCGCACAGCTCGGAAAGTATCTCGACGTCAAGCTACTTTCAAGCGTATCTAGCCAGTTATCTTGATGTCAAGGTATTCCGTGCGGCCCCGGCAGCGCACCCGGCTGCGCACCAGAGTGTGCCCACGCTGCGCTGGACCTACGCGGACCGGCGGCGGCCTGACCCGGCCACCGCCGGGGCAGCACCGGCCGCCACCGAAGCCAGGTCAGCGGCGGTCGAACGAGCCAGCAACCGGACAGCCCGCGCCGCCGGAGAGACGCGCAGCGCGCTCGCGGGCAGCCAGACTCGTAGCGCGGCAGGCTGAATCTGGAACCGCACCGGCGGCTCGAGCATCACTGCCTCGCCGTCGACCCCGACCTCCACGGGCGCTCCGGAGTCGACCACGAAATCCTCGGCCGTCCATTCCTGCCAGCCTGGGAAGCGCTGCGCCTGGCCGGCGAGTTCGAGCATCATGAAGCGCCTGGCCTGGGTGGCGTCGTTAACCTGCGCGGCCACAATGCCGAGCAGGCCCAGATCGAGCCGCTCTCTGGTCCCCCTGCCTCCTGGGTGCGCCAGCTGGTAAGGGTTGTTCGACACCAGGATCAGGTGGGCGCTGCTGAAGTGCTCACCGGCAGGCACGGAAAAGCGCAGGTCCAGCGGTTCGGCTTCCGGCCCGATCAGGTCGGGCAGCATGTCGGCGGCGGTTCGAACCTTGGCGTCCCGATACTCAGCCGACTGGACGACTCGCGCGTAGAGCCCGAGCGAGCAGTTATTCACGAAGGTTCGCCCGTTGACGACGGCCAGGTCGATCCGGCGCTCGACCCGGTCCGAATAGGCGTCCAGCGCCCCAACCACGTCGGTCCGGTCGAGTCCAAGATCGAGGGCGAAGTGGTTCCTTGTCCCGGCCGGGATGCAGACGTACGCGACCTCGTGCCGTGCGGCGACCGAGGCGACCGCAGCCTGTGAGCCATCTCCGCCGGCCATTCCGATGGCACCAGCACCCGAGGCGACGGCCTCCTCGGCAAGCGCGATCAGGTCATCGCCCGGCCGCAGGACTACCGGCCGGATGCCGCGCCCTGCGGACTCGCCAGCCAGGTTGAAGCGCTCCGCCTTGCCGCCGCCGGACTTGAGGTTCATGATCAGGACCGGCGCTGTCGCACTCGATCCCGGGATCGACCCGCGAGTACCGGGGTGGATCCCGGGATCGACCCGAGAGCTCACCCCCCGACGCTTCGGCAGCTGCTTAGCCGCCGGCAGCTGCTTAGCCGCCGGCAGCTGCTTAGCCGCCGGCCGCCCGGCCCGCTCGCGAACGGCCCGATCGGTGGAGCGGATCGCCTTGGGGGTGCGACGCAGCGCGTCCCGGGCCGATATCACGGAGATCAGGCCGAGCCCGGCGACGGCGACCACGATCCAGACGCTGATCACTGCGAGCACCAACCCGGCCACAATCGCCCCGAGCGCGATCA
>DASWGE010000415.1:0-8966 GCA_036393895.1 Streptosporangiaceae bacterium
CGGCGCGGCGATCAGGACGCCGCTCGTGCGGCTCTATATGGACGACGTCCCGGCTGAGATTTACCTCAAGCTCGAGAACCTGCAGCCGGTGAACTCGTTCAAGATCCGCGGCGCGACCAATGCCGTGCTGCTTGCCTCGGCAAGCGAGCGGGCGAAGGGCCTAGTGACCGCCAGCGCGGGGAACATGGCACAGGGCGTTGCTTGGGCGGCACGCGCGATTGGCGTGCCAGCCACGATCTTCGTGCCCGAGCAGGCACCGGAGGCGAAGCTTGCTGCGATCGAGCGGCTTGGCGGTCGCGTGCGCAAGCTGCCTTACGACGACTGGTGGAACATCCTCGTCACTGGCCGCGTCGAGGGAGTCGACGGGCTGTTCGTGCACCCCGTGCAGGACCCTGCCGTGATCGCTGGTAACGGGACGATCGGGCTGGAGATACTCGAGGATCTGCCCGATCCCGACGCCGTGGTCATTCCCTATGGCGGGGGCGGGCTGACGACGGGAATCGCGAGTGCGATCAAGGCACTGCGGCCGCAGACGAAGATTGTCACGGCCGAGCCGGCCACCGGCGCCGCGCTCGCCGCTGCCTTCGCCGCTGGGCAGCCTGTCGACGCGGGTTACAGCGCATCGTTCGTCGACGGGGCAGGGAGCGGCCGGGTGCTTGACAGCATGTGGCCCCAGGTCGCGCCTCTTGTCGACCAGGCCGTCGCAATCCCGCTCGACGAGGTAACCGCCGCGGTGCGCCTGCTAGCCGAGCGCATCCGGGTGATCGCCGAGGGCGCTGGCGCGCTGGCCGTTGCCGCAGCCCTGTCGGGCCGGGCAGGCAGCGGGAAGGTCGCCTGCGTCGTCTCGGGCGGCAACATCAACCTGAGCAAGCTCGCCGAAATCCTGGTCGGTGGCCCTGACCAGGGCAGTAATCCTCGGCACTGACTCACAACTGTTACCAAATCCCAAATTGTTCCCTCTTGCACGAGTGTGCCCCGCGATGGTTTGATCAGCGGAACAAATTCGAAGGCTGGAGGGGCGAATTTGGCTTTCCGCGTCGTCCGCACTGCACAGGCGAGCTGGCAGGGAACGCTGCCAGACGGAAGCGGACGCATTGCGGTCGGGAGCGGCGCGTTCGACGGGCCGTACTCGCTCCGCGCGCGAGTTGAGGATGGCGCGCACGCGACCGGCCCAGAGGAATTGCTCGGCGCCGCCGAAGAACTGCACAATCTCCCGCGCTCTGGCGGGAACCGAGATCACACTAGAGGCCAGTCTTGAGGACTAGCTGCTGAGTTTTGACCCCCGAGAATTCGTATGGCGGGAACTGGAGGCAACGTCCATGAAAGGACGCAAGATTGTCATCGCGTCGGTGCTTGGCGCAGTCGTCGCGGCCGGATGCGGCAGCAACGGGGGCGGCACGAACGCTGGCGGTGGCAGCAAGCCGTGCACAGCCCAGATCGGGATCGAGGCTCCGATCACCGGTCCCGTGGCCGTGCTCGGGCAGGAACAGCTGCATTTCGCGCAACTGGCCCTCTCGCTGGATAACAAGCAGAACAAGACTAAGATCACGCTCGCCCAGGGCGACACGCAGCTGGACCCCGCGCAGGCAACAACCAGGACTCAGCAGCTCACCTCGAACTCCAACATTCTGGCCGTCGTCGGGCCGGCCGGCAGCCAGGAGGTTGAGGCCGTAGGCCCGCTGTTCGCGAGGGCGGGCATGGCGTTCATCTCAGGGTCGGCGACGAACGTGACGCTCACCCAGGGCAAATACCCCACGTTCTTCCGCGTCGTGTCGAACGACCGTGTGCAAGGAATGAACAACGCCAACTACATCGTCAACAACCTGCACCCGAAGGCCGTCATGATCGTTGATGACCAGGAGGTCTACTCCACCGGCCTCGTTGGATTCATGACACCGATTCTCAAGGCGGCCGGGATCAAGGTGGACCACCAGTCCGTCTCGCAGAAGCTGACCGACTTTTCCTCCCTGGTCGCCAAGGTCACGCCCGCTACGTCGGTGGTGATCCTGCCCTGGCAGGTGGCAGCTAACGCTCAGCAGTTCGGCCGCAACCTGGCTCAGCAGCACAAGAAGGCCGTGATCTTCGGCACGGACGGCCTGTTCTCGCCAGGCACGTTCACGATCAGCGGCTCGTACGTGTCCGCATTCGGCCCGGACATCACCGCGATTCCCGCGGACGCATCACTGGCTACCGCGGCTAAGAAGTACGGGACGTTCGGTACGTTCGGCCCGCCGATCTTCGCCGCCACCCACGTGATCGATGAGGCCATCGCCTCGGTCTGCAAGGCCGGCCAGACGCCAAGCCGCGCCAACGTGCTGGCAGCGATCAAGAAGACCAACGAGCCAACGTCCATCCTCGGGCAGCCGATCACCTTCGACTCGCACGGGGACAATGCCCATGGCAAGTTCTTCCTCTTCAAGATCAACTCGGCCGGCAAGTACCAGCTGATCCCCGGCTGACCGGCTGAACTCTGATAGCCGCCCGGCGCGCCGACTTTCGGTCGGCGCGCCGCACGGCGGCCTGGTGATGGGCGGGATTCGCACCTGATGGGCTTCTTCGTTCAGGAACTTGTCAACGGCATCGTCGTAGGGGCGCTGTATTCGTTGGTAGCGCTTGGCTTCTCGATGGTGTACGGGGTGCTGAAGCTGCTCAACTTCGCCCACGGTGACCTTTACATGGTCGGCGCTTTCACCGGGTATTTCGTCATCCAGTGGTTCGGCGGATCGAAGGCGCTGACCATTCCCGTGCCGCTGCTGCTGTTGATCATGTTCGTGCTAGCCGCCGCCCTGACCGGCGGCCTCGGCGTGGCGATCGAGCGATTCGCCTACCGGCCGCTGCGCAACGCGCCGCGGATCGCACCCCTGATCACGGCCATCGGCATCTCGTTTCTCCTGGAGAACGCGGCGCTTCTGCTGTTCGGCGGGCAGTTCAGGATCTACAACACGCCCGATTTCATCCCGTTCTCGGCAGGCTTCCGGATCGGATCGGTCAGCGTCGACGCGGTCCAGATCATGGTGGTCGTGCTCGGCATCGTCCTGATGATCGGCCTGCGGCAGCTCGTCGTGCGGACCAAGCTCGGCAAGCAGATGCGGGCCGTGGCCTCAGACCGGGAGGCCGCCGAGATGCTGGGTATCAACGTCAACTTGACGATCGCCGCCACCTTTTTCCTTGGCTCGGCGCTGGCCGGCGTCGCCGGCGTGATGGCCGGCTTGCTGTTCAACCAGGTCACCAATACGATCGGCTTCCTGGCAGGCCTCAAGGCGTTCACCGCCGCCGTGGTTGGCGGCATCGGCTCGCTGCCCGGAGCCATGCTAGGCGGCTTGCTGATCGGCATCGCCGAGTCGTTCGTCACCGGCTACGTATCATCGACATTCACCAACCTGCTCGTTTTCGCGCTGCTGATCATCGTCATGCTGGTGCGGCCAAGCGGTCTGCTTGGCCAGGTGCAGCTGCAGAAGGTATGAATCCACGGTGAGCCTCGATCCGCAGCCTCCAGCCGCCGGCCCGCAGGTCGGTGCCGACGAGTGGGTGGCCAGGCAACAACACAGGCGCGAGTACCTGCCGTCGTGGCTTGGCACCGCACAGCGCGCGGGCGAGCGGATCGGATGGTGGCCCAGGCTGGCCGTCGCGGCCATCGCCGGGCTGTTGCTCCCGGTCATCGGCCTGGGCGGCTTCCAGCTTCAGGTGGGCATCGACGCGCTGGTAATCGCGCTGCTCGCGGTAGGCCTGAACATCGTCGTCGGCTGGGCTGGACTGCTCGACCTGGGCTACGTCGCGTTCTTCGGTTTCGGCGCCTATGGTTTCGCGCTGCTGTCGTCCAGCCAGATCGGGAAGGCGGGCATCCACCTCCCGTCAGTGCTGTCGGTGCCGGTCGTGATGATCGGCGCAGGGATCCTCGGCCTTATCGTCGGCTGGCCCTCCAGGCGGCTGATCGGTGACTACCTGGCGATCGTCACCCTGTTCTTCGGGGAAGCCTTTGTCGAGTTCACCAACAACGTGGCGCCGAGCAAGTTCGGTGGTCCTAACGGGATCACCGCTATTGACCCGGTCAACTCGTTCGGATATCAGTTCACGACCAACACGAGCTACTACTACCTGCTGGTGTTCCTGCTGGTGGCGACGATGGCCGTGCTGCGGCTGCTGGACACGTCCCGCACGGGCCGGGCCTGGCGAGCAGTGCGCGAGGACCCGTTGGCGGCGGCCGCCATGACGATTCCGGTCAACCGGCTGAAGTTGATGGCTTTCGCGTTCGGCGCGATGGTCGCCGCGCTGGCCGGAACGATCTTCGCCGCGCAGCATATCAGCGTTTCCCCGACCAATTTCGATACGCCGGTCCTGATCTTGATCTACGCGGGACTGATCCTGGGCGGGGCTGGCAGCATCGCGGGCGCGGCCACGGGCGCGCTCGTGGTCATGGTCATCTACGACGGCCTGCTCCGCAGCCCGACCTATTCCGGCTATCTCTTTTACCTGCTGATCCTGCTGACGCTGCTGGTCAAACTGCGCCCATGGCGCAAGCTGGGTCTCGTACTCGCGGCGACGGTCGCGTGCGGCTTTGCCGCGCACGCCATTGCCGGCGCCATCTCACCGGCTGCCGTAGCGGGCGGGCCGGCTTCGGCAGGCTGGATCGGCAGCGCCCTTCGCGACTGGGTGATCGTGCCGGCCAGCCCGCAAATTCCCGGAAATTATGGGTTCGTGCTCCTGGTGTGCCTGCTGATCGCGCTTGTCCAGGTAAAAGGCCGGTGGCGGACGATCCTGCTCGTGCCGACCCTCTACGTGGCCTCATTCGTATGGGAAACCCGGCTGGCCAACGAGTCGGCGATTACCACTCAGCTAATGATCGGGGCCATCCTGATCGTGATGATGAACGCCCGGCCGCAGGGCCTGCTCGGGCAGCGCAGGGTGGAGGCTCTCACGTGAGCGAACCAGGCGAGGCTCTGGAACCGCAGGAGCCTCCGGAGCCCGCAGCCCTGAGCCTGGCGCAGCTCTCGCTGTCCTTCGGCGGCCTCGCGGCACTATCCGGGCTGGACCTGGACGTGGCAGACGGCGAGATCGTCAGCTTGATCGGGCCCAACGGGGCCGGCAAGACGACGGTCTTTAACGTGATCACCGGCGTCTATCAGCCGAGCTCGGGTGACGTCAGCTTCGAGAGGCGCTCGATCGCGGGCCTGGCCCCGCATCGCATCGCCCGGCTGGGAATCGCTCGCACCTTCCAGAGCCTGCGCCTGTTCCTGAACATGTCAGTGATCGAGAACGTCATGGCCGCGACGTATGGCAACACCAGGGCGACGCCCGTGGAATCGGTACTCCGGCTGCCCTGGGCCGTGCGCGAAGAACGCCGCGTGCGGGCGCTGGCCGAGGAGGTGCTGTCTTTCTTCGGTCAGCGCCTCGCGGGCTACCGCTGGGATCAGCCCGCGTACTCGCTGTCGTATGCGAACCGGCGTCGGCTGGAGATCGCCCGTGCGCTCGCGACCCGTCCCAGGCTCCTGCTGCTCGACGAGCCTGCCGCCGGCATGAATCCCATCGAGACACACGAGATGACCGAGTTGATCGGCCGGCTGCGCGACGAGCGAGGCGTCGCGGTCTGCGTGATCGAGCACGATATGCACGTGGTCGCTGGCTGCTCGGACCGGGTCGTCGCCCTCGACCACGGCATCAAGATCGCCGAAGGCAGTTTCGACGAGGTGGCTAATAACCCCGGGGTGGTCGAGGCATACATGGGCCGTGACCCGCAGGCGCTGGCGGAGTCCTGATGAGGTCGTGCCGGAGGCGCGCATGAATACGTCGTGCCGGAGGCGCGCTTGAATACACTTCTCAGCCTGGACAATGTCACCACGTACTACGGGCAGATGCGGATACTCGAAGGCATCAGCCTGCAGGTCGGCAACGGCGAGCTAGTCTGCCTGCTCGGCGGTAACGCGTCAGGAAAGTCGACGACGCTCAAGACGATTCTCGGCATCGTGCGGCCCAGGTCCGGGCGGGTGCTGCTGGACGACGAGGACGTGACGAGCTGGCCGGTACCGCAGCGGATCGCCAGGGGGATCGCGATCGTTCCGGAGAACCGCAGGCTCTTCGGCCAGATGACGGTCAAGGAGAACCTCGAACTCGGGGCAGTGCTGCGCAGGACCGAGAAGCTGGACGAGGACTTCGACCGGATTCACGCGCTGTTCCCGCGCCTGCTCGAGCGTCGCCAGCAGTTCGCCTGCACGCTGTCCGGCGGCGAGCAGCAGATGGTCGCCATGGGCCGCGCGCTGATGTCACGGCCGCGCCTGCTGCTGATGGACGAGCCGTCGATGGGCCTGTCACCCGCGCTCGTGCAACAGAACTTCCAGATCATCAAGGAGGTACACGAGTCGGGCGTGGCGGTGCTCATGGTCGAGCAGAACGCCACCATGGCCCTGTCCATCGCGGACCGCGGCTACGTCTTGTCGACGGGGGAGATCGTGCTCGAGGGTGCCGCCGCCGAGTTGCTGCGCAGCGAGGATCTGAAGCGCGCCTACCTTGGCCGCTGAGCTCTCCAGCAGCACCTAGGCCCATCCCTTCTCTCCACCTTGATGATCACGCGGGTGTTGCTCGAAGAGCCACCAAAACTGCGTGATCATCTGCGGCACGGGTCGGCATGCCAGGATCACGGGCGAATGCGCGAGGCCGGCCTCGCGGATTCGCCGTTGACCAGGCGAACATCTCGGCCTATTTTTCTCTTAATGAGTAATTCCTCTGCCGACGTCGCTTCGGCACTCCCAGCCCGAGGCGCCGGCAGCGGATCGGTGCCATCACCCGCGATCGCCGCCGCGCGTGCCCGCTTCAGCTCGCTCCAGGGCGACTTCGTTTTTCTCGATGCGCCGGGCGGCACCCAGACTCCTGACGAGGTCGCCGGGGCCGTCGCTGCGGTATACCGGGAGTCCAGTGGCAATACAGGTGCCCCCTACGCAACCAGCAGGCGGCTTGAGGCCCTGGTTGACGAAGCGCGCGCGGCCTCGGCCCGATTCCTCGGCTGCACGTTCGACGAGATCATCTTCGGCGCGAATATGACCTCGCTCAATTTCACGCTGTCCCGCACGCTCGGCCGGCAGCTGAGTCCTGGCGACGAGATCGTGGTGACCAGGCTCGATCACGACGCCAACGTCGCGCCGTGGCTGGATCTGGCCAGCGACCGTGACCTCGTGGTCCGGCATGCCGACGTTCATGCCGACACCCGGCTGGACCTCGCCGACCTGGAAGGCCAGCTCGGCCCGCGGACCAAGGTGGTGGCATTCCCCTGGGCGGCGAATTCCACTGGGACAATCGTGGATGCCCGCGCGATCTGCGATCTGGCCCACCAGGCCGGCGCCCTGGCGTGGGTAGACGCAGTGCAGTATGCCGCCCACGAGCCGATGGATGTGCAGGCTATCGGGGCAGACGTGGTGACCTGCTCGGCCTACAAGTTCTGCGGTCCGCACCTCGGGATCGCCTTCGGCCGCCGCGGGTTGCTGGAATCCTGGAAGCCTTACAAGGCAAGGCCAGTTTCCTTCGAGCCGGTCGGACACAGATTCGAGACCGGAACCCTGCCCTACGAGCTTCTTGGCGGCCTGCTCGCCACCTACGCCTACCTGGACAGCCTCGGCGGAATGGCCGCGCTCGCCGACTGGGAACGCCAGCTCGGCGAGCGAATGCTGGCCGGACTCCCCGACGGCACGCAGCTCTACGGCCTGCCGGAGATGGTCGGACGGGTCCCCACTTTCCTGATCAACTTCGAAGGGGTGTCGTCGGCACAGCTAAGCGAGGAGCTGGCAGAACGCGGCTTCGGCGTCTGGAGTCACGGCAGCTATTACGCGCTCGGCCTGCATGAGCGGATCGGCTGGGGCGAGGCGCTGCGCGTCGGGCTCGCGCACTACAACACGATGGACGAGATGGACAGGTTCAACGAAATCCTTGCGGCGCTGGTCGCCAAGCACAGGCCAACCTCGTCGCACGATTCAGGACCGGGCGCGCTGATCGCGAGCCAGCATGACTAACCGGCCGCCGGCACAGGGGGGCTCGGTGATCAGGGCAGCGGAGATCCCGGCCGAGCGGGGCGCGGGCGGCGCGAATGTACGGACGCTGCTCGATACCGGCGGAGGTGGGCCGGGCCTGGTACGTCAACAAGTGGATATGCCACCGCAATCGAGCTTCTCCGGCCGTGCGGGCGAAGCAGGCGCGCTTTGGTTCGTTATCGATGGAACCGGCCTACTGGAGATCAACGGGCAGCCAGGTGCTCCGCTCAGGCCGGATCTCGGCCTGCGGGTACCGCCAGGCTCTGACTTCCTGGTGCTGGCCGGCGAAGACGCTGAGCTGCGCCTGGACCTCGTCTCGCTGCCTGCCGCCGCGGATGCGAGTGCGGCGGGTTCAGGTCCCGATGACGGCGCGCTGCGCAGCCGGGACCTCGCCGGCTGCGACGTCGAGACAACCGGTGACAGGCAGTTCCGTGTCCTGTTCGGCCCGGATCGCGATTGCGCGGTTGCCACCCAATTCGTGGGTCAGATCCCGCCGGGGCGCGCGCCAGAACATAGCCATCCGTATGACGAGGTCGTGCGGATACTCCATGGTCACGGCACAGCGCATATCGGCGGCGTTCAGCACGCGCTTGCGCCAGGGACCTGCCTACACCTGCCGCCCGGCTTGCCGCACTGCCTGGAGAACACCGGGTCGGCTGAGATGCGCGTGCTCGGCGTTTTTCATCCCGCCAACAGCCCGGCGGCCAAGCTAGTCCCTGGTCGCTAATCCCTGGTGGCTAGAACACCGAGATGTGGACATGGTCGTAGTGGTTGGCTGTGATGCTCCCGCGATCGGGCATTGGGACCCACCCCGCCGACGCCATCCGAATATCCCAGATCCGCTGCCGGTAGATGATGTACATGATCCCGAGCTTGGCGGCGTTCGCCTGGGCCCACCTGGCGATCTGATAGCCCCGCTGCACCCACGGGCTGGCGGGCATGACGCCGCCTGAG
>DASWGE010000416.1:0-2100 GCA_036393895.1 Streptosporangiaceae bacterium
AACGGTCGGTCAGGCGATCGCGGATCTGTTCCACCGTGAGGACTCGCGTCCTGACCGCGGCAAGTTCGATCGCTAGCGGCAGGCCGTCCAGCCTGCGGCAAACGTCTGCCACCGCCACCTGGTTAGACGTGGTCAGCTCGAACGTTCCTGATGCCTCAGCCGCCCTCGCCGTGAACAGGACGACCGCCTCATTGGCGTGCAGCTCGGCCAGTGGCGCGTCGGCGTCTGGCGCCGGCAGCTCCAGCGGCGGCACGGGAACCACATGCTCACCGGGCACCGACAGCGGCTCCCTGCTGGTTGCCAGCACCTTCACGTCGGGCGCGGCTCGCAGCACCTCCGCCACGAGCCTGGCGACGGCGGCGAGCAGATGCTCGCAGTTGTCCACCACGAGCAAGAGCTCCTTGCCCCGCAGGTAGGACAGCAGGAGGTCGAATGGTTCGGTGGCCGCCTGGTCCCGCAGGTCGAGCGCTGCCATGGCAGCGTGGCTCACGAGCGCTGGATCGAAGACTTCAGCGAGCTCGACCAGCCACGCGCCGTTGCTGAAACCCCGGCCAAGGTCGGTTGCCGCCCGGATCGCCAGGCGCGTCTTGCCGACGCCGCCCGGCCCGACCAGACTGACCAGCCGGGCATCGGCGAGCTTCTTCCTAACCGCCGCGAGCTCGCGGCGGCGTCCGATGAAGCTCGTGGCCTCAGCAGGAATGTTGCCAGGGCGGCGGACGGGCCTAGCCATCACAGGAATGTATACGGCTCCGGCACCGAATCCGTTCGGCTCGGTACCGAGTCGGCAATTTCACCGATGCGGCGGCCCCAGCGCGTTCCTAGCGTGACGAGCATGCATGAGCAGCCTTCCCTTCGACGAGTGGAGGTCAGCTTCGTCGGGCCGGCACCAGGACCGCAGGTCGAGCGAGCGTCCGGGGTGAGCGACGTCGAGATTGACGGGTCGATCCTGCGGTGCCTTGTCTGGGGCAGCTTCCAGCCATTTCTCGAGGCATTGCGCGGACATGAGGTCCTGGGATTCAGCGCGACGCCACCCGACTAGACCCGCCACGTTGCCCGACTGACTGGAGAGTTCCTGATGGCTCGGTTCTTCACCGCCACCGGGCGGTTCGCCGTCCGCTTCCGCTGGGCTATGGTCGGGGCCTGGATCGCCGCAACGGTCCTGGCCGGCCTGTTGTTCCCGTCGTTGACCAGCGTGGCCAACGCCAACAACGCGAGCCTCCTGCCAGCCGGCACCCCCAGGACGCAGGCCGCGCGGCTGGCCATGCCGTTCCAGCAGCCGGGGCAGACCCCCGTGCCTGTCATCATCGCCCGCACCAGCGGCAAGCTGACCGCCGCTGACCTAAATGCCGTCGAACGGCTGAGGACCGGGCTGGCCAAGGTGAGCGGCGTCCGGCAAGTCAGGGACCTTGGGATCAGCCGCGATGGCGCAGCGTCGCAACTCGTCGTTGAGGCCAGAGTCAACCTCGATGCGGAGGGCCCGGCCGAGCAACTCACTTCCGGCCTGCGCCACGCGATTCTGGCCGCTGCACTGCCGGGTGACCTACACGCACACCTAGCAGGTCAGGTGGCGGTCCAGGTGGACGCCGGCCAGACATCGCATCGGGCCGGCAACCTCGGCGAATACCTGTCGATCGTGTTCATCCTGCTGCTGTTGCTCGTCGTGTTCCGCTCGGCGCTGGCCCCCCTGCTGACCCTCGCTCCAGCCGTGCTAGTCACCCAGCTCGCCGGGCCGGCGATCGCGGAGGCGAGCAAGGCTGGGCTGCAGGTATCGCCGCTCACCGAGATCTTGGTCCTTGTGCTGACCCTCGGTGCGGGAACGGACTATGGCCTGTTCCTTGTCTTCCGGGTAAGGGAGGAGCTCCGGGCCGGCCGAGCTCCGCATGATGCGGTCACCCGCGCCCTTGGCAGGGTCGGCGAATCGGTCACGTTCTCCGCCGCGACCGTCATCGCCGCGCTGCTTACGCTCCTGCTGGCCAGCTTCGGGCTGTACTCCAGCCTCGGCGCTCCGCTGGCCATCGCCATCGCACTGATGCTGCTTGCCGGGCTCACCCTGCTGCCTGCCCTGCTGGCCATCTTCGGCCGGGCCGCGTTCTGGCCATC
>DASWGE010000417.1:0-4000 GCA_036393895.1 Streptosporangiaceae bacterium
CACCACGGGCGGCAGCGCGTCGACCGCGAGCGCGAGCAGCAGTGCGTCGGGTTCCCGGCGCTCGCGCAGGTCGAAGTAACCGCGCATCTCCGGCAGGCCACTTGGTTCGTGGTCGGCCCAGCCGATCACCGCCGGGTCGAACAGCATCCTGATCTGGGCGGCGTAGCCCGCCGTCCCGTCCGGCGCCACCGTACCCCGCCAGGGCCCAAGCTCTACGCACTGCTCAATCGGCGGCAAAGCCGGCGGCGCGTCAGTCCAGGTCAGCCCGTCGCCGCCGGCCGACCCGCCCGCCGATCCGCCCGCCGACCCGCCGTCGGCCGAATCGTCGAACGACCCGCCGGCTGGCCCGCTTCCATATCGCTCGCCAGCGGCTCGCCCGTTCTCGCTGGCCACGAGCGGGACCATTCCGGTCGTGACGGTCGTCTCGAGCACCGGCTCGCCGTCCTGAATCAGCGTCGCCCTGGCGGTTGCCGCCGTCCGGCCGGTCTTCAGCCAGGTCACGTGGATCTCCGCGGGCGCGAGCCTGGCGATGCGCAGAAAATGCGCGCTCGTCGCGACCGGGTGCGGCAGCGGAGAGCAGTCGAGCACGGCGCGCAACACGGTTGCGATCAGCACGCCGCCGTTGACGGCAGGCGGTGTCGTCCCGCCGGGCGCGACGAGCGCGAATCGCTGGTCGGGGTGGGCATCGTAGACGCCGTCGGCGCGACGGCGGACGGCCGTCGCCTCATCAAAGATCGTCATGCTCACGAGCTCCGGGACCAGTTGGGGGACATCGTCTCAGGCCCACAGCTCGCCCTCGAGCCGTTTCTCGGCCTCGGCAAGCGTTCCGCTATAGGCACCGGTCGACAGGTACTTCCAGCCGCCGTCGGCGATCAGAACGACGATGTCGGCCCGCTCGCTGTTCGCCTCGGCCTTGTTCGCCAGCGCCAGGCCCGCGTGGAGCACGCAGCCTGCCGAGATTCCCGCGAAGATCCCCTCGCAGGAGACCAGCTCACGAGTCCGCCGCAGCGCGTCGGCGGCTGACACCGAGAACCGGGAGGTGAGCACCGAATCGTCATAGAGCTCCGGCACGAACCCCTCGTCCATGTTCCGCAGCCCGTAGACCAGCTCGCCGTACCTCGGCTCGGCCGCCACGACCTGCACCCCAGGCACGTGCTCGCGCAGGAATCGCCCGGTCCCCATCAGCGTGCCGGTCGTGCCGAGGCCCGCGACGAAGTGCGTGATCTCCGGCAGGTCCGCCAGGATCTCCGGCCCGGTCGACTCATAGTGCGCGCGGGCGTTGGCCTCATTGCCGTACTGGTACAGCATCACCCAGGTGGGGTTCTCAGCCGCCATCCGCTTCGCGACCCTGACCGCTTCGTTGGACCCGCCGGCGGCGGGCGAGTAAACGATCGACGCCCCGTACATCTGGAGCAGCTGCGTCCGCTCGGCCGACGTGTTTTCCGGCATCACGCAAACCAGCCGGTAGCCGCGCAGGCGGGCGATCATCGCCAGCGAGATGCCGGTGTTACCCGACGTTGGCTCCAGAATCGTGCAGCCGGGACGCAGCAGGCCGTCCTTCTCGGCGGCCAGTACCATCCACAGCGCGGCGCGGTCCTTGACCGAGCCTGTCGGGTTCCTGTCTTCGAGCTTGGCCCACAGCCGCGCGTCGGGTCCTGGCGACAGATGCGGCAGGCCGACGAGCGGCGTGTTGCCTACCGCGTCGAGCAGCGAGTCATAGCGCATCGTTCGTGCCTGCCCTGTCCGGCTCCTGCCTCGGGCCGCGCCGGGACGCGGCTCAGCGCATCCCGCCAGCCACCGCCGGGAGCACGGTAACCGTGTCTCCGTCCTTGACCGGGGCCGTCAGGCCGCCGAGGAAGCGCACGTCCTCGTCATTGAGGTAGACGTTGACGAAACGCCGCAGGCCTGAGTCATCTACCAGCCGGTCACGCAGCCCGGCGTGCCGTGAATCCAGGTCGGCGATCAGCGCGTCGAGCGTGTCGCCTGAGCCGTCAACCGACTTCGCGCCGCCGGTGAAGGTGCGCAGGATCGTCGGGATGCGGACCTCGATGGCCATCAGAAACTCTCCATGTGTAGCGGGCGGCTGGCAGTCGGCGCGTGGCGCGCCGCGAAGCGGCTGGCCGGCGGTCGCCGATTGGACAACTCGCCTCACGCCTCGATCATTCCACCGCGCCTTCGGCGCAGCGAACCTGCTCCTCGGTGACGACTCCGTCGACGATCAGGAACGAGCGGACCTCGGTCTCGTCCGGCTCCCTGGTGGATATCAGCAGATAATGCGCCGCCGGCTCCATCGCGTACGAGATGTCGGTCCGCGACGGGTATGCCTCCGTCGCTGTGTGCGAGTGGTAGATGACGACGGGCTCCTCGTCACGGTCCTCCATCTCGCGCCACACCCGCAGTTGCTCCATCGAGTCGAACCGGTAGAACGTCGGCGAGCGCTCAGCATTGGTCATCGCTACGAACCGCTCGGGCCGGTCACTTCCGGCAGGCCCCGCGATGACGCCGCATGCCTCGTCCGGATGATCCGTCCTGGCATGGGCGATCACCTGGTCGATCAGGGCACGCGAAATGGTCAGCATGGCCGTGATCGTAACCGCCAGCTACGACAGCGCCGCCACCAGGCTCTCCTGCAAAAAGGCCAACCATTGATAAACCTGTATATAGGCATAACGAGGATCGTCGGCGACCATGTCCTCGCTCAGCCCGTCGAAGTCCTCGGTGACTCCAAGCCGGACGCCAAGCGCCAGCCTGACGTCGTTCAGTGAGCGCAGCCACGCCTCGGCTTGCTCTGAACTGAGCCTGACCCGGCCGCCGCTCGCCGGCAGGGTCTGGAGCAGCATCTGCGCGGACTCGACCTTGGCCGAGCGCAATCCTGACTCGGTAAACCGGCGGAACTCCTGCGCTGCCTCGGGATCGTCGCGGTAACCGTCGGGCAGCAGCCTGGCCAGAACGGGGTCATCGGGCACCTCAGCCGACTCGCTCAGCCCGACCATCGCCGCAAGCTCATCGGGGTCCGGCGCCTGCATATCGGCCACGACGAGCTCGACGACCTGCGCTACCAGATCCCTGATGATGGCAGCCTCAGGCTTCGCGAATCGCGCGGTCACCCCATCCGAGGTTGCGCGGAATCCCGCCATCGGCTCCTCCGGCTGCACTGCGTCATCATGATTAGGTCGGTCACCGCTGCCGGTGACCAGGTCGGCTGGCTCACACGTCGTGGCCAACCGTGGCCCACAGGCCGTAGCCATGCAAGGTCTCAGCGTTGCGCTCCATCGCCTCGCGCGCCCCGGCGGCCACCACGGCCTTGCCTTTGTGGTGCACGTCCAGCATCAGCTTCTCCGCCTTCGGCTTGGGGTACCCGAATACGCGCTGGAAAACGTATGTCACGTAATCCATCAGATTCACCGGGTCGTTCCAGACGATGGTGAGCCAGGGCCGGCCGACTAGCGCCTCTTCGCTCGTCTCGGCCCTGGTGACTTCCGCAGGTGCGACGCTCACTACTAGCCACCTCCCTCCCCCCATAGTGTTCCACTGCCCAGAACGGGCCGGAACGCACGTCGATTCAAGTGACGCCGAATGAACCGACCGGCTTGGAACACATACGTCATAGCTTGACACTCTTGACACTCTTGAGACTCTGACATTCTTGATATTTTATAGATTTCGGATATTCCAGATATTTCTGAGATTACATTATTCCTGACAACACTGCCCGGGCGCGAGCGCGCCGCCGCTGAGGCCGACGAGCGGCCTCCGTAGGCTGCCGACGTGAGCATGAGCGCTGAAGGACGGCGGCTGGCGGGTGCGGGACATTATGGCGGTGAACCGCTCGGCCCTCCCCGGACCGGCCTGCTGACCGATCATTACGAGCTCACCATGGTCCGTGGTGCGCTGGCGAGCGGCGCGGCCGGGCGCCGGGCCGTCTTCGAGATTTTCGCTAGGCGGCTGCCTGGCCGCCGGCGGTACGGGGTAGTCGCGGGCACCGGGCGGTTTCTGCGGG
>DASWGE010000418.1:0-13615 GCA_036393895.1 Streptosporangiaceae bacterium
TGCAGATACCAGGAGTTGCGCCGCCAGGAAGTGCCCATCGTGAAGGCCGGTGTCCGCTGTCCAGGCCGCAGCTCGCCAACCACGGCGGCTTGCTCGGGAGGCAGGTAGGAAGCGTGGTGGGTCTTGATGTAGCCGACCGTCCTGGCCAGGTGCGTCCGGCCGCGCAGCGGGCCATCGACGACAAGCAGGTCGTCGGCGTCAGGTCGGGCCGCACGGATGTCGATGGCGAGCTCGATTTCGGCATCGGTCAGCCGCTGCTGCAGTGCCAGGGAGAGCTGGTCGAGCCCAGTCCCGGCGACGCGGCGGGCCGGGTAGGACGCCGAGCGGGTGACGATGTCCGTCGCCTCGGGCGCGGCCGTGAACAGACCGCGCTCAACTCGTACACCGACCACCTGAGCAGTTCCGTCGCAAGCAACGAGCCCGGCCGCCAGCGAGGCGGCTATCCCAGGGCCTGGCTGCGGATCGCTGCCGTGCACCCAGACTCGCGCGTCGATCCGCCTGACCCCGTCAAGGAACAGTACGACGCCGGGCAATGCGGGACGGAGGTCAGGGTCGACCGGACGCCAGTCAGCAGCGGGCACCTCTAGATCGAGCATCAGCTCGGCCGTTGAGCCCGCCAGCGTCCCGCCGTCCTGATCGTCGCTGAACGCGAGCCCGTAGCCGGGATCCCAGGGATCGACGGTGAACGACCACGCGCCCGCTGGCGCCGTCACGCCCCGCCTTCCCTGCGCACCCTCGAGGTCGTTCCGGCCCGGCTGACCACGAAGCGAACGGGAACCCGCTCGGCCAGGGCGGGTACGTGGGTGATGATGCCGATCATCCGGTCGCTGTCGGCGGACAGGCGTTCGAGCGTGGTTCCGACCGTCTCCAGAGTGTCCTCGTCTAGGCTGCCGAACCCTTCGTCGAGGAACATCGAGTTAAGGTCGCGCATGCCGCCGGACAGGCCGATGACCTGCCTGGACAACGCCAGCGCTAGGGCCAGCGAGGCCTGGAACGTCTCGCCGCCTGACAGCGTGTGCACCGGGCGCCTGGCGGCGGCATCGGCGTAGTCGATCACCCATAGCTCATTGCGGTCATCCCGGTCGAGCTGATACTGGCCGCCGGACAGTTCCATCAGCGTTTGCGATGCCTCGGCCATCAGTGAGTCCAGCGCCTCGCCGCACAGCCATCGCTCGAACGATGACGCACGGAGCAGCCGACCGAGCATGCTGGCGACGTGGTCGTCCTCGCGATGTGCCCGGATGTCCTCGTCGAGTCTGGCGGCCATGCGCCGGTCGGCCCGGATCGCATCGAACTGGCTCGCGGCCCGTTCGGCGTGCTTGGCGATCGCCGCCTCGCACCTGGCGGGATCAGTGACGCCGGTGATCTCGTGCTCGACGAGCAGCGCAGTGAGCGAGTCCCGGGCGTCGGTGAGCGCCCGCCGGAGCGAGGCCGCCACCGCATCGAGGTCCGGCAGGCTGCCGCGACGCTGGTCATGCTCGGCGCGGGCCCAACGGGTCAGCCCGTCCCAGGCAGCGGCCAGGTCGGTGTCGGTCGTTGCCGGGGCGCCCAGCTGAACCACGGAGTCTCGCGCGGCCGCGAGGCCGGCCCAGGCTCGCCGTTCGTCCTCGGTCAGCTCGGCACGCTCCTTCTCGGCCGTGATGAGTCCCTGCCGCGCTGTCCTGGCTGACTGCTGCGCCACGGCTAGCGTCTGGTCGGCGTTAACGATCGCATCGACCGACTCAGCGACGTCAGCCTCCGGCCGGGCGCCCGCCAGGGCAGCGGAGGTGTCAGCAAGCTGCCTGGCCGTCTCGTCCACGTCCCTGCGCGCGACGGCGGCCGCCTCGGCGGCCTTCTCCTGGCCGGTCCGGGCCCGCTTGGCAGCCTGGCTGGCCCAGTCTGCAGCAGCCGCGGCCTCCAGAAGATCGGCGGGCACCTCGTGATGCGGCAGCGCGGTGACCGACCCGAGACAGACCGGGCATTCTGCCCCGACCCGCAGGTCCTGCGCCAGCGCGACGGCGGCGTGCGACCGCTCCGCCGCCGCGACGTCATCGCGGGCTCCCTGCAGCTTGCGCTCAGCGGCCTCAAGATCGGCCCGCCGCCCTTCAGCCTCCGCCAGTCTGCCGGCCAGCTCACGTTCCAGGCGCTGCATGGCGGCTTCCAGACTGCGCCTGTTCTGGTACGTCTCGCGCAGCCGCTCCGCGCTTGCCTTGTCCCCGAGCGCGTCCCTGGCCTGCTGCGCCTGCCACTCCCCTCGGTCCGCACGGTCGCGCTCAGCCGTCCGCTCAGCCACGAGCTTGTCGGCCGCGCTGATCCGGCTCGCCAGGCCTGCTAGCTCAGCAGGAGCGCACACCTCGGCCAGCAGCGCCGCCTCGCCGGCGGCCGCCTGCGCCCGCCGGGCGGCCAGTTCGGCCTCGGCCCCGAGGTCGCGCATGACCGCTAGCTTCTCCTCGGCGGCGCGAGCCAGGGCGGCCAGCGTTCGCACCCGCTCGGCGGCCAGTCTCTCTGCCTCCTCGCTCGCGTCAGCGAGGTCGCCCCGCGCGTTCTGGGCCGCGGCAAGCCGTTCCCTGGCGAGCTCAGCACGCCTGCGGGCTTGCTGTCCCACCAGCTCGTAGACGCCGAACGCCAGCAATTCCACTAGCAGGCCCTGCCGGTCAGCCGCCTTCGCATGCAGGAATTCGGAAAACCTGCCCTGCGGCAGCAGCACCGACTGGGTGAAGTGCTCGTAGGTCAGGCCAAGAATTCCCTGCACCTGCGCCTTGACCTGGTCTGGTCCCTCGGCGAGCGGCTCGATGCTCGCCGCGAGCAGGTCAGTCAGCGGCGAGCTCGCTGGGATCTGCGGATCGAGCCGCTCAAGCCGCGCCTCCTTGGTGTGAACAAGGCCTTTCTTGTCGCGGGTCAGCGCCCTGACCGCCCCGTACCGCTGGCCGGCGGCCTCGAAGATCAGGCAGACCCGGCACGAGTTGGCCGCGGGAGCGAGTGCCTGAGCGATCACGTTCTCCTTGCCCCAGCGCGGGACCGTGCCATACAGGGCGAAGCACAGGCCGTCGATCACTGTGCTCTTGCCTGAGCCTGTCGGCCCGACGAGCGCGAAGAAGTCCACGTCATGCAGGTCGATGTCGGCCGGCTCGCGGTAGGAGCCGAACCCGTCGAGCAGCAGGCGCAGCGGGCGCATCAGGCGCCCCGTGTGCTGACCGCGGCGCGGCCAGTGCCGTTGATCTGGCCTGCGCCAGTGAACTCGGTTCCGTCGGGTGCACCGGTGACCTCATCGAGCAGCTCGGCGAACATGGCTGCGATCCGGGGGTCGGCTACGTTCTGCTCGGCCAAGTAGTCGCCGAACAGCTGCAGCGGGCTCCGGCCGACCCTGCTTGGCCGGTCGCCATCGCGGCGGCGGCCTTGACCCGGCCGCGGCCGGTGCGCGTCGTCGAGCAGCACCTCGAGCGTGTTCGGTAGCTTGTCCCTGACCAGGTCGCCGAGGCCAGCCCGGCCAGGCTCGGCGAGCACGACCCGCAGGTAATCATCGCCCGCTTCCTCCCCATCCGCGATCACCTGGTCGAGGGTCCCGCGCAGGGTTTTCAGGCCCCGCCCGCCCTGGATCGAGATGGCGGTGGCGTCGGCTCGGATTCCGGGCTCGGCAGTCACGATCAGGGCCGACGGCTCGTTGGCTTCCTCGCCGAAGTCGACGGCCAATGGTGACCCCGAGTAGTAGATGGGGCACGGACCAGGGATCTCCTGCTGGCGGTGCAGGTGCCCGAGCGCCACGTAGTGCGCGCTGACCGGGAACATGCTGGCGGGCAGTTCGTAGTCCAGGCTCGTCGGTACGTCGCGCTCGCCCCCGCCGCGGCGTCCGCCGAGCAGCGTCCCGTGCGCCATGACGACGTTGACCATGTCGGCGGTGAATCCCTCAGTGAGCACCCGCACGATCTCGGCGACCCGGCCTGAGTAGTCGAGCGCGTGCTCGGCGAACTCGTGGAACATCACCTCGGCGGCGCGCACCGCGTACCGGTGCGACAGGAAAGGAAGCGCAGCGACGCTGACCTGCGTGCCGTCGCGAGTACGCAGGTTCGTCGCGCCGCCGGCGTCCGGGCGCCTCGGCAGGCCGAGCACGTGCAGCCCGATCTCGCCGAGCACCGGACGGTACACCTGCTCGATCAGGGACTGGTTGTCGTGGTTTCCCGCGATGACGACGACCTCGCGGCGGTCTTCGCGCAGTGCAAGCAGCGTCCGCATCACCAGCCCTTGCGAGCGGGCCGCTGGCGCGGCGGTCTCGAAGAGATCGCCAGCGACGAGAACGAGATCGACGTTCTTGTCCCTGGCCGCCCGGACGAGGCTGCCGAGGACGGCCACGTGCTCGTCGTGCCTGTCCCTGCCCTTCAGCACCTTCCCGACGTGCCAGTCGCTGGTATGCAGGATCTTCATGCGGCTCTCCTAGAACGGCGGCACATCGTCGCCGGATGCCGGGATGCCGGCGAACGGGTCGGCGGGCCGCGCCGGGCCGGTGTCGTGGCCTGCCCACTCCCCCTTCTCGCTCGGCCGCGTCGCCCAGGCCGGGAATGGGAAGTCAACCGCGAGCGGCACCGGGATGTCCGGCTGGGCGATGAACATAGTTCCTGGCTTGGCCAGCGTGGCTCGCTGCCGCTGCGCGGGCGGGAGGTATCCGTACTCCGGGCGCAAGGCTTCAGCGGCGTCGAGCCGCCCGGCGACCCGGATCGCGCAGTTCGCCAGGATGCGGCGCTCGACCTCGCTCGCGGTCTGCTGGGCGCCGATGAGGATCACGCCGAGCGAGCGGCCGCGCTCGGCCAGGTCGAGCAGGATCTGCTTGATCGGGCTGTCGCCTTCGCGCGGCGCGTATTTGTTGAGCTCGTCGAGCATGACGAACATAAGCGGGCGTGCCGTGCCTTGCCGCTCCTTGCGGGCGAACTCGGCCCGCAGCGTCACGCCTACCACGAACCGCTGCGCCCGGTCGGGGAGGTTGTGCAGGTCGATCACCGTGACCTGGGCACGCGAGGTGGTGATCGAGCGTTCGCCCCGGTGCGCCAGGTCGCCGCGAACGATCACGCCCAGCGGCACCACGGCCGACCGCAGCCGCCTGAGCAGGGCGTTGATGCTGCCCATCACCGTACTGCCGGCCACCCATGAGCCGCGCGTCCGATCGTCGCCGAGCTCGGCTTCCAGCAGGCCCACCAGATCGCCGAAGGTACGGACAATCTTGTCGTTGGCCGGATCCACGCCGACGATCCGCGCGGCACCGTCGGCGCCAGCTTTGACCGCGTCCCTGCGGAGCCGGGCGGCGACCTGGGCGATGAGCATCGTGTACTGCGCCCGCTCGTCCTCGGCATCGGCGAACACGAACGGGAGCAGCTCCAGCTCGCAGAACTCGGCGATGGTCCAGAAGAACGGGCTCACCGCCCGGTCCCTGGCGTGCACGTCCGGCGTCCCCGACGGGTCGTCCGGCCGAGGCGGCGCGAACACGCGTACATTGCCGAACGGGGTGGCGGGCAGCCCCAGGTCGGCGTATCTGGCTGCCTGAGCGGGCGTCAGCCTGCTGTTGGCGTAGTCGAGGAATAGCAGGTCCTCGCCTTTCACGCTGAACACGAGCGCCTTGGTGTTGTGCGCTTCGCCGGCCAGCACGCCGCAGTTGGTGATCGAGTGGAGCAGGAACATCGCGAACGAGGTCTTCGTCGCGATGCCTGATATCCCGGAGATCGACACATGGGCGCCGCGGGTGCCATCGATGAACTCGAAGTTAACGAAGACGGGCTGCCCGTCTCGGCCGAATCCGACAGGAACCCGCGAGCTGCCCATCTCGTCGAAGTACAGCGCGGCGTCGCGCTCCGCTCCGACCGCCCGGCTCACGGTGGCGCCGGGCAGTGGCGGCACGTACAGCTCCGGTTCGACCCGGGTCACGGTCACCTCGGCGACCTCGCAGACCTCGGCGGGCAGCGCGCCACTGTCGATCAAGAACACATCGGAGGCGAACCGGGCGCCCTCGTGCACTGCCTCGATGTTGGTCACCACTCCGGCGATCCGTACCGCTTCCCGGCCCGGCAGCGGCCGGTGCGCGACCACCACGTCGTCGAGCTGCGCGTACTGACCGGGCGCAAGTCCTACGGAGAACTTCAGCGGCGTAGCGGGAACCGTGCCGACCACAAGGCCAAGCGCATCGGGCTCACCGGCCACCAAACCCCCACAAGGCGCGAGATGTCATTAGCTCACCGGGAGCTTACGCCCACGCGGTGACATTCGATGGCCGCTTCGTGCCTCGCCACCGGACCGAGGCCGAACGTCGTGCGAGGCAGCTACCGGACACCGGCCTCTGGGTGAGGAACTGAGCCCAGCGATCAGGCTCGCGCCGCCGACTCCTCGAGCGCGCGCCGGACAAGGACACGAGCCAGGTGCTCGCGGTAGGCGCGCGGGCCATTGAGATCATCGGGCGGGCTTGTACCGTCGGCTGCGTGGGCCGCCGCTTGGCTCGGGCCCATGCCGGACGCGAGCGCGCCCTCCACCGCGGCCGCCCTGACCGGTGTAGCGCCCATGTTGACCAGCGCCACGTTCGCTCCCTGGACCGCGACGCCGACGATCGCCCAGTCGATGCCGCGCTTGGTGAACTTCTGGAACGACCAGCCAGCTGACGGGGGTCTCGGGATCCGGATCTCGGTCAGCAGCTCGCCGGGCAGCAGGGCGGTCTCGAACAGGCCGAGGAAGAAATCGCCGGCCGCTATCTCGCGGCTGCCCGACGGGCCGCGGGTGCGGAACGTTGCCCTGAGCGCAAGCGCGACCGCTGGCAGGTCGGCCGCGGGATCGGCGTGCGCGAGCGAGCCGCCGATGGTGCCGCAATGGCGCACCTGGGGATCCCCGACCTGCCCGGCCGCATGGGCGAGCAGCGGCAGCTCGCTGCCGAGCAGGTCCGAGCGCGCCAGCTCGTCATGCGTGGTGAGGGCGCCGACCACGACGTGGCCGTCATCCTCGCGGACGTAGCTCAGCTCGCTCAGCCTGCCGATGTCGATGAGCGTCTCAGGAACGGCGAGGCGCAGCTTCATGAGCGGCATCAGCGAATGGCCGCCAGCCAGGAATTTCCCGTCTTCGCCGGCCTGAGCCGCCAGATCCAGCGCCTCGTCGACCGAGGAAGCGCGCTTGTAGGTGAAAGGTGCCGGGATCAACTGGGCCGCCCTTCGCTGGCCGCGGCAAGAACCGCCCTGACAATGTTGTGGTAGCCGGTGCACCGGCAGAGGTTGCCCTCGAGGGCGGTCCTCACCTCGTCCTCGGTGGGAGACGGGTTCTCCGCGAGCAGCGAGATGGTGGCCATCACCATCCCAGGGGTGCAGAACCCGCACTGCAGGCCGTGCTCGGCGCGGAACGCGCGCTGCACCGGGTGCAGTTCGTCGGAGTCCCCGCTCAGCCCTTCGACCGTCGTGACCTCGCGCCCGTCGGCCTGGGCCGCGAGCACGGTGCACGACTTCACCGACCGGCCGTCGAGCAGGACCGTGCAGGCACCGCAGGAACTCGTGTCGCAGCCGACGTTCGTCGCGGTCAGGCCGGCCACATCCCGCACGAAGTGAACGAGCAGCGTCCGATCTGCCACCTCGCCGGCGACCTGTTTGCCGTTCACGCTCACCGTGACCTTCACCGGGCACTCCCTTTCTCCGCGGCCGCGCTGATCGCGGCCCAGACCCTGGCCGGCGTGAGTGGCATGTCGATATGGCGGACGCCGAGATGGCTGACCGCGTCGATGACGGAATTCTGCGTGGCTGGCGTGGCGCCGATCGTCCCAGCCTCGCCGATGCCCTTGGCGCCCAGGGGGTTGATGGTCGCTGGCGTCTCGCTGGCCAGCAACTCGAAGCTCGGCAGCTCGGCGGCGGTGACGATGGCGTAGTCGACGAGCGTTCCCGTCAGCGGGTTGCCGTCAGCGTCGTAGACCATCTCCTCGAGCAGTGCCTGTGCCACGCCCTGGGCGATGCCGCCGTGCCGCTGCCCCTCCGCCAGCACCGGGCTCAGTACCGTGCCGGCGTCGTCTACGGTCACGTGCCGGACCAGGCGGGCCTTGCCGGTCTCGGTGTCCACCTCGGTCACGGCCAGGTGGGTGCCGAACGGGAACGTCGGCTTGCCCTCGGTGTAGTTCACGTCCGCCGCCAGGCCCGCCTCGCCCGCATGGGCGGCGACCTGAGCCCAGGTCGTGCTGCTCGCCGGGTCGCCGCGGACCTGCCAGACGCCGCGGTCAACGTCGAGCTCGAGGTCGTCCTCGCTGGCCTCGAGCATGTCAGCGGCGACCTTGCGGGCCTGCTCCTTCACCTCGACCGCCGCCTTCTGCACGGCGACGCCGCCGAGCTGCAGCGACCGCGACGCGTAGGTGCCGACTCCGGCCGGGATCAGGTCGGTATCGCCGTGGATCACGGTGACCTTCGACATCTCGATGCCCAGCTCGGCCTCGACCAGCATCGCCCACGCCGTATGGTGACCCTGGCCATGCGCCGAGCTGCCGGTGTAAACCGTGGCCGTGCCGTCATCGTGCACGACGAGCCTGGCAGTTTCCCCGCCGTCCGCGTCGGCCGCGGTGATCTCGACGTAACTCGCGACGCCGATGCCGAGCTGCTGCACGTCGCCGCGCTCCCGGCGGCGCGCTTGCTCAGCCCGCAGCTCGGTATAGCCAGCGCTGGCCAGCACCTTGTCGAGCGCCTCGACGTAGTTCCCGGTGTCGTAGGTAGCGCCGCTGGCCGAGGTGAACGGGAACCTGTCGGCCGGGATCAGGTTGATCCGGCGGACCTCCGCCGGGTCCATGCCGATCTCGGTCGCGAACAGGTCCACCGCGCGCTCGATCGCCGCCGTCGCCTCCGGCCGGCCGGCCCCCCGGTACGCGGAAATGGGCGTCGTGTTGGTGACCGCGACCCGGTATGCGGTCTCTACGTGACCGATGTCGTACGGGCCTGCCGCCATCAGGCTGGTGAGGAAGGGCAGGAATCCGCCCATCCGCGGGTAGGCCCCCGTGTCCTGCACGATCTCGAGCCTGTACGCCAGGATCCGCCCGTCCCTCGTGCCGCCGATCTTGACGACGTGCCGCTGGGCCCGCCCGTGGGTCATGCCGAGCATGTTCTCGCTGCGGGTTTCCGCCCAGCGCAGCGCGCGGCCGGTGTGCTTGGCGGCCCAGGCCACGATGAGCGCGTCCCGGTCCACGCCGACCTTGGCGCCGAATCCGCCGCCGACGTCAGGGGCGATGACGCGGATGTTCGCGGGGTTTAGTCCCAGCGCCCCGGCCAGAATGAACCGGGCGATCTGCGCGTTCTGGGTACTCACCCAGACGGTCAGCTTGCCGTCGGCCCAGCGGGCCGCCGTGGCGCGCCCCTCCAGCGGCACCGGCGCGAGCCGCTGGTTGACGATCTCGCGCTCCACGACCACGTCGCAGCCGTCGAAGGCAGCGCCGTCGGCCGGCGTCCCCGTGGCACATGCGACGTTCGATCCAGCCGAAGGGAACAGAAGCGACTCGCCGGCCAGCGCCCTGTCGATGCCGACGACCACGGGAAGCGGGTCGTAGTCGACGCTGACGAGCTCGGCGGCGTCCTCGCCCTGGTAGCTGTCATCGGTGATGACGACCGCAACCGGCTCGCCGACGAAGCGGACCCGGTCCGCTGCGAGCAGCGGCTCGGACCAGGGCCCGCCGAGCGGCAGCGGCGCTCCCTCTGTGCCGGTCAGGCCGCTATCGGGCGGTGGCGGCGGCAGGTCGTCCATGTCGGCCACGGTCAGCACGGCGACCACGCCTGGGGCGTCCTTGGCCGCGGACACGTCGATGCCGGTGATGGCCGCATGGGCGACCGGGCTGCGCACGAATGTCACGCGCGCTGCCTGCGCCAGCTCAGGTACGCGCAGGTCGTCGACGTACGTGCCGCCCGCGGTGAGCAGCCGCGGATCCTCGGTCCGCACCACCCTGGTACCTAGGATGCTCATCTGGCTTCCTGTCCTTCCGACGCCGGAACGCGCGTGGCCGATGGCCGGGCTCGCGGTTCGCTCAGTATTACGGCGGGGGCAGCGTCAGTGCAACCGTGTGCACGGGCTCCAACTGTGAAACTACGGGCAGGGCCCATGGCCGGGCGGCAGAAACATGACACACTGCGCGGAAGGATCAGGCCGGCGCGCCGATCGTAGTGAAACGGAGCGAACGGAGCGATATGTCATGATCGAGCCCTATCAGGCCATTGGCCTCGTGCCGACCATGCGCGGGATACGCAGTCGCGACGAGATCGGTCTCAACCTCGAGCATCTGTCGCACCTGATCAAGGCCGCTTCGTGGCTGTCCAGCCTGGACCTGCCTGTCCGGCTGATCGCCGTGCCCGAGGGCGCATTGCAGGGTTTCAATGACGAGGTACTCGACCTCGATCATGAGGACTTCGCCAAGCAGTGCGCGATCGACATTCCCGGGCCGGAGACGGACTATCTCGGCCAGCTCGCCAGGCAATGGAACGTGTACCTGATGGCCCAGGCCAAGGCCAGGCACCCCGAATTTCCCGGCCGGTTCTTCAATGTCGGCTTCGTGCTCAGCCCCGACGGCGCGGTCATACTCCGGCATCACAAGGTAGTGCCGCTGCTGCCGGTCGAGCACTCGGTGACGCCGCACAATGTCTGGGACCGGTGGATCGAGCTCTACGGCCGCACCCTGGACGCGTTCTATCCGGTCGCGGAAACCGAGATCGGCAGGCTCGGGTTCCTGATGGCCAACGAGGGCTCGTATCCGGAGAACGCGCGCGGCCTGGCCATGAACGGTGCCGAGGTGGTCTACCGCGGCCCTTATCCGCATCCGCACGTGGGCAACGGGCTGTTCGAGGTCCAGAACCGGGCGCGGGCGCTAGACAACAATATGTACCTGATCGCCTGCAACGTCGGCACCTACTACCTGCATGCGGAATCTGACGTTCCGATCGATACCTTCGGCGGCGGCTCAGCCGTGATCGACTACCGGGGTCAGATCGTCGGGCGGCACGACTATAGCGGTGGATCATCCTGGGTCGCCGGCACCATCGACGTCGAGGCGCTGCGCCGGTTCCGTGCCAGTGCGCAGTGGGACAACTGGATCAAGGACCTGACCACCGAGCAGTACCAGCTGATCTACGAGCAGCCGATCTACCCGAAGAACATCTACTTGGACCAGGCACCCTTCACGCACGAGGAGTACCGGCGCGAGATCATCGCTAAGCAGATCGCGCTCATGCATGAGCGCGATATCTGGGTACCGCCCGAGCGTTAATCCGGTGGCTGTAGTCAACGGCAGCTGCCGCTCGCCAACATCGATGAACCCCTGATGGTGCTATAGGCCCATCGAGGGTTCATCGATGTGCCGCCTGCGCGGAATGTGTAGCGGCTGTGCGGCGGTTGGCACGTGCGTGGACAATCCGCGGGAGTCACTGCCGCTGGCCGTACTCGACTTTGTCGGGATCGAGTACGGCGAGAGCGCGAGCGCGTCGGTCGCGGGTGCAGTGAGCGTCGCGCAGGCCGCCGAGGCCGCGGGATACCGGCGCTACTGGGTCTCCGAGCACCACAACATGACCAGCCTGGCGTGCAGCGCGCCGGAGCTGCTGACCGCGCACGTCGGCGCGCTCACCACCCGGATCAGGGTCGGGGCCGCCGGGATCATGCTGCCCAATCACGCGCCGTTCAAGGTCGCCGAGACCTTCAGGACGCTGCTGGCCATGTATCCAGGGCGGATCGACCTGGCATTGGGCAGGGCACCGGGTACCGATCCGCTCACCGCGCACGTCCTGCGCCGCGGCATGGTCGGTGATGCCGCGGCAGAATTCCCCGGTCAGGTCGCCGAGTTGCTCGCGTTCCTTGGCGACGGCTTCCCGGCCGGTCACCCGTACGAGCGCCTCATCGCTGCGCCGGCAATCGCCGAGCGGCCCGAGCTGTTCGTGCTCGGATCGAGCGGCTACGGACCGCGGTTCGCCGCGGTCAACGGCATGAGCGCCGTGTTCGCCCACCACATGAGCCCCGACATAGCGTTCGAGGCGCTCAGGGAGTACCGCCGCAGCTTCGCGCCCCGCGCCGACGGCGACACGCCGTACTCCGCGATGTCGGTGCTCGCCTTTGCCAGCGAGGACGAACAGGCCGTCGTCGACTTCGAGGCAGCGTGGACACTGACGATCAGCAACATCCGCCGCGGCAAGCGGGAGCCGCTCCGTCCTGAGCAGGTGCGCGACCTGGCCAGATCCGAGGAGTTCAAGTCCCGCCGGGGTGACGACGGCCGGATGGTGACGGGCGAGCCTAAGGCGGTGGGCGAGCGTCTTCTTGAGATGAAGGAGCTGGCCCAGGCGGACGAGATTGTCGTCGTGACGCCGAGCCTGGACCGGGACCGGCGCAAGGCCAGCTACGCGGCGCTGGCCGACGCGTGGCGGGGCGCCAGCTAGCCCTGCAGGCGAGTCGCCTCATCGGCAGTCCGCGCTGCGCCCTGTTGCGCCAAGATAGCCAGATGATCGACTTGATCCTCCGCAATGCCAGGATGGCCGGGCAGCAGGAACTCACCGATCTTGGCGTCGAGCAGGGCGTCATCGTCGAGGTGGGCGACGATACGACTGCGGCCGAGACCATCGACCTGGGCGGACGCCTGGTGACTGCGCCGCTCGTCGAACCGCACATCCACCTCGATGCGGCGCTGACTGTGGGCCAGCCGCGGCCCAATGAGTCGGGCTCGCTGTTCGAGGGCATCGCCATCTGGGCCGACCGGGTAGCGGACCTCAGCTACTCCGACGTCCAGTCGCGGGTAAGCCAGATCCTGCGCTGGCAGCTCGCTTGCGGCGTACAGCACGTCAGGAGCCACGTAGACGTGTGCGATCCCGAGCTACGCGCGCTGCGCGCGCTCGTCGATCTGCGCGAGCAGGTGCGCGGCCTCATCGATCTGCAGCTAGTGGCCTTCCCGCAGCAGGGGATTCTCGGCTTCGACGGCGGCCGGGAGCTGATGCGCAAGGCGGTGGAAATCGGGGCCGACGTCGTCGGCGGGATCCCGCACTACGAGCTGACGCGCGAGGACGGCGTGGAGTCCGTCAGGTTCGCGATGGCGCTGGCTGACGAGCACGGCCTGCGCGTCGACATCCACTGTGACGAGACCGACGACGACCATTCGCGCTTCGTCGAGGTGATGGCGGCCGAGACGATCCGCCGGGGCATGTCGGGCCGGGTCACGGCCAGTCATACCACCGCGATGCACTCCTACAACGGCGCGTATGCGCATCGGCTGATCGGCAACATCGCCAGGGCCGGCCTGCACATGGTGACCAACCCGCTCGACAACTCGGTCCTGCAGGGACGCTTTGACACGGGGCCGATCAGGCGCGGTCACACCCGCGTGAAGCAGCTCCTTGAGGCCGGCGTCAATGTCTGCATCGGGCACGACTCGGTGATGGACCCGTGGTACCCCCTCGGCTACGGTGACCCGCTGCAGGCCGCCTTCGTACTCGTCCACTTGGGGCAGATGTCCGGCGATGCCGAGCTGCGGCAGCTGATCGAGATGATCACGACTAGCCCGGCGGAAGCTCTCGGCGTGCCCGGCTATGGCCTGCGCCCAGGCGGCCAAGCGGATCTTGTCGTCTTCGACGCACCGACCGAGGCGGACGCGCTGCGCCTGATCGCACCGCGCACGCTCGTGCTGCGCGGCGGCAGA
>DASWGE010000419.1:0-8608 GCA_036393895.1 Streptosporangiaceae bacterium
CCAGCCACCGGCCAGGTTCTACGCTGAGCCCAGCGGCCACCGCGCGGTCATCATGAGTCGTCACAAACCATGATCATCAACCGGTGGCCGTTCCGCGTCCACCCCGCTACGCCCGCCAGGTCACGAAGTCCGGTTGGAGTATTAGGCTGCCCCGGCCCCCAGGAGCGGCAGGACACCTGGCTCACCGGCACCCCTGGCTCACCGGGACGCCCTCGCTCACGGGAAGAAGATCAGCTTCGTAGCGGCGATCACGCCGATGACGACGATGATGATGCGCAGCGCCTGCGGCGGCAGGCGACGGCCCGCCCTGGCGCCGATCAGGCCCCCGGCTGTGGATCCGACAGCGACCAGGAGCACGGCCAGCCAGGCGACGTGGGCGAAGATGACGAAGACGGCCGCTGCGGTCGCGTTGACGATCGTCACCAGGACGTTCTTGGCCGCGTTGATCCGCTGCAGCGGCTCGGTCAGAACGACACCGAGCAGCCCGATCAGGAGCACGCCCTGGGCCGCGCCGAAGTAGCCGCCGTAGGCACCTGCGAGGAACACGCCCGCGAGGAGGAGCGGGCCGCCGTGCTCGGCGCGCTCCTTGCCGCGTGCAGCCACCCATGCCGACAGCCGCGGCTGGAGCACGACAAGTACGCAAGCAAGAATGATCAGGGCTGGGACGACGACCTGGAACACGCCTGCGGGCAGGGCGAGCAGCGCCCAGGCGCCAGCCAGCGAGCCAGCACATGACGCGATGCCGAGGCGGATCAGCCTGCCCCGCTGCCCGGACAGTTCCTCGTGGTAGCCGAAGACGCTGCTGACATTGCCGGGAACAAGCCCGACGTTGTTGGAGACGTTCGCGACGACCGGCGCGAACCCGAACGCCAGCAGCGTGGGGAAGGTGATCAGCGAGCCGGAACCCACGACCGCGTTGATGGCGCCGGCCGCGATCGCCGCGGCGAGGATCGCCAGTATCTCCGCGGTAGCCACCTGGTACCCAACGTCAGCGCGCGGGAGCGGCGTGCGCCATCCAGCGGGCGGCCCGGCGCTCGACGATCAGCGGGACGCCGAAGCACCGGGACAGATTCCGCGCGGTGAACACCTGGTCCAGCGGGCCTGCGGCGAGCACGGTCCCCTTGCGCATGAGCATGGCGTGGGTGAAACCCTCAGGCACTTCCTCGACGTGATGCGTGACCAGGACAAGGACCGGAGAAGCGGGATGCCGGACCAGTCCGGCGATCCGGCTCAGCAGGTCCTCTCGGCCGCCGAGGTCGAGCCCGGCAGCCGGCTCGTCGAGCAGCAGCAGCTCCGGGTCGGCCATCAGCGAGCGGGCTATCTGCACACGCTTTCGCTCGCCCTCGGACAGCGTCCCGAACCGGCGCCTGATCAGGTGCGCGCAGCCGACCGCGTCGAGCAACTGCACGGCCCTGGCCACGTCGAAGGAATCGTATTCCTCGCCGGCCCGGCCGAGAATCCCGTACCCGGCGGTCATCACCAGGTCGATCACCTTCTCGCCGCGCGGTACCTGATCGGCCACGGCCGCGCTCGAGATTCCCACCCTGCTGCGCAGGTCGTCCGGATCGGCGTCCTCGACCCGCTTGCCGAGTACCTCGGCGACGCCATCGGTTGGCAGGATCAGGCCAGCGACGATCTGGAGCAGCGTGGTCTTGCCAGCGCCGTTCGGGCCGACGATCACCCAGCTCTCGTCGTCGCGCACCGTCCAGCTGACGTCCTTGAGCAGCATCGACTGATCCCGGCGGACCGCTACGCCGTGCAGCCGCAGTACCTCAGCCGACATCTGCGTCCTCCCGCCAGTCGCTCAGAACGCCGCACTTGCAGATCCGTGCCCCGCGGGTCACGATTCTGGCTGCGGCCTCCATGCGGCGACAAGCTCGCCCGCGCCTGCACGCTTCTCCGTCAGGTCAGGCCAGCCGACGTGGAGTCCGATGATCGCGATCGCCGAGGTGGGGAAGTCGACAGGGCCGCCGGTCAGGATCTCGGTCACGTCCACAGCCGCCGGATTGTGCCCGACGTACATGAGGCAGCGTACCTGGGAACGGGTCTCGCCGAAGATCTCCAGGAGGTCGTCGGCATCCGCCTCGTACAGCCGCGGATCGTTGATCACCTCGGGCTCGCCGCCGAGCTCGGCGCTGACGTACTGCCAGGTCTGCCTGGCGCGGCGGGCACTGGAGCAGAGCACGAGATCGGGAACAAGCTCTCGCCTGGCCAGCCACTGCCCCGCCGCGGTAGCGTTCCTGCTTCCCCTCGGACGCAATGCCCGCTCGATGTCAGGACCGCCAGGCAGTTCGCCTGCCTTGGCGTGCCGCATGACGATGAGCTGCCGTCGCGCTGTCATCGCTTCCATGCTCCCAGGCAGGGATTCCTGGGCAAAGGCCGGCACGCGGGAGGGCCGCAGGTAACTCGGTCGCCGTCAGCACCCGGTCAGGCCGTCGCCTTCTCGGCCGGCTGCTCGTCGTCGGCCGGAGCGGCCGGGCCGTTGGCATCGCCGGATTCAGACGGCGCGATGCCCGTCTGCCGGCGCTTGGCGATCACGATCGAAGCGACGACGATTGCGAACGCGCCGAGCGCGACGCCGGCCCGCAGGCCTGTGTTGTCCGCATACTTGACGACGCTGGTCGCGATCAGGAGCGAGACCAGGTTCATGACCTTGATCAGCGGGTTGATCGCCGGTCCCGCGGTGTCCTTGAACGGGTCGCCCACAGTGTCGCCAATGACCGTTGCTGCGTGCGCCTCTGATCCCTTACCGCCGTAGATGCCGTCCTCGACCAGCTTCTTCGCGTTGTCCCAGGCACCACCGGAATTCGCGAGGAAGACGGCCATCAGGACGCCTGCGGCGATCGCCCCCGCGAGGAACGAGCCGAGCGGGACGTACCCGAAGCCGAAACCGATCACGATGGGCGCGAGCACGGCGAGCAGGCCCGGTGTTGCCAGCTCACGCAGCGAATCCTTCGTGCAGATATCGACGACGCGACCGTACTCGGGCTTCTCGGTGAAGTCCATGATCCCCGGGTGCGTCCTGAACTGCTCGCGCACCTCGAACACCACCCGGCCGGCCGCCCGGCCGACCGCCATGATCGCGAGCCCGGAGAAGAAGAAAACGACGGACGCGCCGACGATCAGCCCGACGAGAGCGTTCGGCCTGTCGATGGACAGGCTGAAGCTGCTCGCGGCACGGCCAAGCGCGGTCTCTACCGTGGTGCGGAAGGCGCCGAACAGGGCGGTAGCCGCGAGCACGGCGGTCGCGATCGCAATTCCCTTGGTGATCGCCTTGGTCGTGTTGCCCACCGCGTCCAGCCTGGTCAGCACCTGAGCTGCCTCGCCCTCGACGTCGCCGCTCATCTCAGCGATGCCCTGGGCGTTGTCCGAGACCGGGCCGAAGGTGTCCATCGAGACAATCACGCCGACCGTAGTGAGCAGGCCAGTGCCGGCGAGAGCGACCGCGAACAGGGCGATCGTGGGGTTGCCAGCGCCAAGCAGGAACGCCCCGTATACCGCGGCGCCGATCAGCAGGGCTGAATAGACGGCCGACTCCAGGCCCACCGCGATCCCGGCCAGGATGACCGTGGCGGGGCCGGTGCGTGCGGCGTCGGTGATCTCCCTGACGGGACGACGGGTGGTCTCGGTGAAGTATCCGGTAAGCAGCTGGATCGCGCTCGCCAGCACCAGGCCGATGACTACGGCGCCGATTGCGAGCACCCTGGGGTCGCCCGAGTGGTGCAGGATCGCCGGGTCGGTTACGCCCTTCAGCTTGCTGAACGAAGACGGCAGGTACACGAACGCGCCGACGACGACCAGCACCAGGGAGAACATCGCGGAGAGAAAGAAGCCGCGGTTGATCGCCGTCATCCCGCTGCGGTCCTTCTGGCGCGGGGCGACGAAGAAGATCCCTGCCATCGCGGTGAGCACCCCGATCGCGGGGACGATCAGCGGGAAAACAAGGCCCTGAGAGCCGAACGCGGCCTTGCCCAGGATCAGCGCGGCTACCAGGGTGACCGCGTAAGACTCGAACAGGTCGGCCGCCATGCCAGCGCAGTCCCCGACGTTGTCGCCCACGTTGTCGGCGATCGTGGCTGCGTTGCGCGGGTCGTCCTCCGGGATGCCCTTCTCGACCTTGCCCACCAGGTCCGCCCCGACATCGGCCGCCTTGGTGAAGATGCCGCCGCCTACTCGCATGAACATAGCAAGCAGCGCGGCGCCGAAGCCGAACCCCTCGAGCACGCTCGGCGCGTTCGACTTGTAGATAAGTACGACGGCGGCCGCGCCCAGCAAACCGAGCCCCACGGTGAACATCCCGGCGACGCCGCCGGTGCGGAACGCGATCCGCGTGGCCTGCCTCTCACCGCTCTCGCGGGCGGCGGCCGCCACCCGGACGTTGCCCCGCACGGCGAGCGACATGCCGGTGAACCCGGTGAGGGCCGAGAACAAAGCGCCGAACAGGAAGAAGATCGACCGGCCCCACCGCACCGAGCCAGAATCGGCCGGCAGCACGAGCAGCACGAAAAAGATAATGATCACGAACACGCCGAGGGTCCTGAACTGGCGGCGCAGGTAAGCAGCCGCGCCCTCTTGGACGGCCTTGGCGATCTCCTGCATCTTGGCGGTGCCCTGGCTCGCGGCCAGAACCTGCCTGACCAGCCAGCCCGCCATCGCCAGTGCCAGCACACCGATGACTGCCACGACCGCGACCCAGGTCACGTTAGAGCCAGTCACGGTAGCCGCTCCATCCGCGAGAGCGGTACCGAGCCTTGTCATCCGTCCTCCTCAGCAGGGGAAAGCAAGCCTAGCCGGGCGGGCCGCCTTGGCGGCGCACAGCACTCAGCCGGGTACTTCACGCAAACACTCCGATGCTCTGGAAATAGGGTCAGGCCGCATGAACCGTGCGAGCGGTACGATTCGCAACGTTCGGGCGTTTCATCACGTCGACACGGCAGTGCGGGGAGTCTACGCATCCGGGTCCCCGCGCGGCGCGTCGGGTCCGCATGTCACGACGCTGCGATCCGTTCGTGATCAAACGGTAACTGACCAGAGCGCCGCATGCCGTGCCTCAGGCCGGAGAGCCGGTCGCCAGCGAGCCCGACAGCGGCCAGCTCATCTTGACGCTGGTTCCGGCCGCGGTCTCGCTGATCTCAACATCGTCGGCCAGGCCAGCGATCACCGCGAGCGAGAAACCTGGCGGTATCATGGCGGACTCCCCCCGCTCCGCCCCGCGGCCGCCGCTGGCCCCAAGCGGACCCTGGGCCGGCCTGCCCGCGTTGATGACCTCGATCTGAAAGCGACCAGCCTGGTTGGAAAGCGCGAGCCGTACGGGCTTGTCGGGGCACTGCATCGCGTGCGTCTCTACCGCACGCGAACATGCCTCCCCGACAGCAAGACGCACCTCGTCCATGAGGGACTCCGCAACGCCGCTGCGCCGCGCAACGGCCGTGGCGACGAGCCTGGCCGTCCGCACATGGGCAGGCAGCGCCGTGAAGGTGACCTCAACAGTTGCCATCTCGTGCCACCCGAAGCAGCAGCCCCGGTGGCTACTTCTCTGACTTACGGTGAGCGATCGCCTCGTCTACCGTGTCGTGAATCCCGAATACCTTGGTCAGCCCAGTAATGCGGAAGATCTTCAGTATCCGCTCCTGCGTGCAGACCAGGTCGAGTGATCCGTCATGGGCTCGCACTCGCTTCAGCCCGCCGACCAGGACGCCGAGGCCGGTGGAGTCGAGGAACTCCACCTTTTCCATGTTCACGACGAGCTGGTAATGACTGTTATTCACCAGGTCAATAAGGAGTTCACGGAGACGAGGCGCGGTATAGACATCGATCTCGCCTTCCACGTCGACGATCTCGATGCCGTCCTTGTTGTGGTGGTCTAGCTTCAGATCCACAGATTCCTCCTGCGCCATGCATCCATTATCCCAGTCGTCGGTCAAGTAGATCTCGTCCGGCGCGCCGGGCGTGCTGCTCCCGTCGCGCATTCAACCATGCCCCGGCGTCATGTCTATACCAGATCACAGTTCGAGGTACCCGGCCTACCGATGACAAACTTCGTAACACCATGCCTGATCCGCCTTCGCTGGCCGCCGACGATACGGCACATCCAGCTGGTCAGCTTCCGCTGGCCGGCGCTCAGGCTATCCTGCGGCGTGGTGCCGCCTCCGGCAGGCTTACCCACGTCGAGCGGATGCCCGCCCTGCAGGGCCGGCCAGTCCCCTGGCCAGCCTGGGTCCCTCCCGAAGTCGTCGGAGCGTTCGCCAGGGTCGGCATCGCCGAGCCGTGGGCGCATCAGGCTCAGGCTGCCACCCTGGCCAGGGCCGGACGGAACGTGATCCTTGCTACCGGGACCGGGTCGGGCAAGTCGGTCGGCTATCTCGCCCCCGCGCTGTCGGCGATCGCCGAGGGCGGCACCGTGCTGTATCTCGCGCCGACCAGGGCGCTGGCTGCCGACCAGCTCAACCTGCTGCACGTCCTCGGCGGGCCAGGCCGCCGGGGACTTGGGCTGCGGCCTGCCGTGGTGGACTCCGACACGCCGCATCATCAACGAGCCTGGGCCCGCAAATACGCGACCTACCTGCTCACCACCCCCGACATGCTGCATTACGCGCTGCTGCCGCAGCATCAGCGCTGGAGCGGGTTCCTGCGCCGGCTGCGGTATGTGATCGTGGACGAGTGCCATGGCTACCGGGGCGTCTTCGGGTCCCACGTCGCGCACGTCCTTCGCAGGCTGCGCCGGGTGGCCGAACATCACCGGGAGGCTGACTCGCCGGGGCTGGTCTTCGTCCTCGCCTCCGCGACGATCAGCGAACCGGCCAGGGCCGCCGAGCTGCTCACCGGGCTGCCCGCCGAGCCGGTCACCACCGACGCCGCGCCCCGCGGACCATTGACGTTCGCGATGTGGGAACCTCCGATGACCACGCTGCGCGGCGAGGCCGACGCTCCGCTCCGGCGCTCGGTGGTCGCGGAGACCGCGGGCATGCTGGCCGACCTGGTACGCGACGGCGTGCCCGCGCTTGCCTTCATCCGGTCACGGCGCGGCGTCGAGGCAGCGGCCGCGGCGGCTAGGAGCAGGCTCACCGAGACGGGAGCCGGCGATCTCGCGCACCGCGTCGCGGCCTACCGCTCCGGGTACCTGCCAGAGGAGCGGCGCGAGCTTGAGCGAGCGCTGCGCACCGGGGCCATCACAGCGCTTGCAGCGACTCCCGCCCTGGAGCTCGGCATCAACATCACCGGCCTGGATGCCGTCATAATCGGCGGCTGGCCCGGCACCAGGGCCGCTCTTTGGCAGCAGGCAGGCCGGGCGGGGCGACCTGGGCGGGAGGGGCGGGCGGAAAGGGAAGCCGTGGCCATCCTGATCGCGAGGGACGACCCGCTGGATACCTACCTCGTGCATCATCCCGAGGCGCTGCTGCACCGACCGGTCGAGGCGACCGTGCTCGACCCGGCCAACCCCTACATTCTGGCTCCCCACCTATGCGCGGCTGCCGCGGAGATCCCGCTGACCAGCGCCGACGCGCGGCTGTTCGGGGCCGCAGCTCGACCGCTGATCGCTGACCTCGCCAGGCGGGGAATCCTCAGGGATCGCGGCGGCCGGTGGCACCTGACCGGACGCCGCGCGCCCCTGGCCAGCCTGCGCGGAACGGGCGGCAGGCCGTTGCGGATCGTCGAGCAGGCCACGGGACGGCTAGTCGGCACGATGGATGAGCCGTCCGGCCATGCCCTGCTACACGCCGGCGCCGTCTATTCACATCAAGGCGACATCTATCTTGTGACCAGCCTGGACCTCGACGACGGTGTCGCGCTTGTCCAGCCGGGCGATCCCGGGTACGTCACGTCCGCACGCCAGGTGACCGACATCCAGATCGGCGCCGAGCACCAGCGCACCGACTGGGGCGAGGCGGCGATTTTCTTCGGCGATGTCCTGGTCACCCGCCAGGTCGTGTCTTTCACCCGCAGGAAGCCGGAAACCGGGCACCCGTTCGGCGAGTACCCGCTTGACCTGCCGTCCCGCACCCTGCGGACCAGGGCCGTGTGGTGGACGGCCTCTCCCGCGCAGCGCGACGCTCTGGCCGCGACGGGGATTGATCTCCCCGGCGCCGCGCACGCTGCCGAGCACGCGGCCATCGGCCTGCTGCCACTAGTCGCCGCATGCGACCGGTGGGACGTCGGCGGAGTATCGACGGACCACCATCAGCAGACCGGCCGGCTGACGGTCTTCGTCTATGACGGTCACGATGGCGGCGCAGGATTCGCTGAGCGCGGGTTCGCGGTGGCAGAACCGTGGCTGCGCGCAACGGCACTGGCAATCGCAGATTGTGAGTGCACCGCCGGCTGTCCGTCGTGTATTCAGTCACCGAAATGCGGCAGCGGCAACGAGCCCCTGTCCAAGGCGGGTTCGCTCGCGTTGCTCGATCGCCTGCTCTCCGGCGCCCCGTAGTGAGCTCGCTGGGTCAGCCGCAGGACATAAGCCCAGGTAAAGGGGCGACCCCCGCCGGGGGGGAGAGCGGGGGTCGCCGTACGGCCCGGCTCCGGGGGGACAGAGCGGTTCCGTAACTCAGGAAATCCTACGCGCAGCGGTGCAAAGTTACCAGTCGGTCAGGCCGAACGAAGATTGTATTTA
>DASWGE010000420.1:0-4014 GCA_036393895.1 Streptosporangiaceae bacterium
TCCTCGTTCATGGTGACGGCGAGGTACGGATAGCTCTTATCGTCGCGGTACCTGATGTTCCAGCGCGGATCGAACTGCTTGATCCAGGAGTATTCGAGCTGCAGCGCCTCGACCTCGGTGCCGACTACCGTCCACTCGACGCCGGCGGCGTCTTGCAGCATCCACTGCGTCCGCGGCGCCTGACTTGCGAAGTCGGCGAAGTACGAGTTCAGCCTGGCGCGCAGGTTCTTGGCCTTGCCTACATAGATCACGCGGCCGCGCTTGTCGCGGAACTTATAGACGCCTGGCGACTCAGGAATCGAGCCAGGCGCCGGCCGGTACGTCGCCGGATCTGCCACGCAGCAACTCTATTCCCGCGCGGCGACAGGCACGGACGACGCGGCGGGCGCGTGCATTGAGCGACGCGGTGGGCGCGCGCATTGAGCGGCGCGCAGGCAAGCAGCGCGCCATGCGGGCTTGCCGCGGCTCAGCAGTCGTAGTATACGTATACGTGTATGACACTCGGAGGTCCGATGGAGACGCTGATGCCGAACAAGACGATCTACGTGTCGGACGATGATCTGCCGTTCTACGAGCGAGCCCAGGATCTGTCGGCCGGCAATCTCTCGGCCGCCATCTCAGCGGCGGTCCGCCGGTACGTCGAGGTGGAGGAGGGCCGCCAGGAGGGTTACGACGAAATCATCGTCCGGGTTGGTGCCGGGGCCGGCCGGAAGGTGAGATTCTCGGGCGTCCTGCTCGGCGAATGGGGGCGCTCGACAAGCACTCGGGAGGAGATGTTCCGGGTGTACCGGAGCCGCAAGGGCAAGTTCGTCCTGCACCTCGAGCGATCCCCCGAATGGACGCCCGGCGCGGATCCGGCGAAATGGTCCACGGGGTGGCGCAGCTGGGTCGGGAACTGGGGCGCCACCGAGACCTGGGGCTCGACCGTTGGTGAGGCGACGCTCAACGTCGCGGATTCGCTGGCCGCACTGCGCGACCTCATCCCCCCGGAGCTCTACGACCTGATTGCCGCTGCGGCTGAACAGCCTCCGGTTGAGGACCTCGACATCTGAAGTCGCGACGAAACGAGCAGGCACATGACGACCCTCGCGATCAGGGCAACCGCGCTGAGCTGCTAGGCCAGGGATCCTTCGGCCGGGGCGAAGAGCACGACGGTCGCGAGGTCCTCGCTCACATCGGCGAACCGGTGGACCTCGCCGGCCGGCACATAGATGACCGAACCTGGCCCGACCGCTACTCGGTCCCCGCCAGCCTCGAACGTGGCGCGTCCCGTCGTGACCACGTAGATCTCGTCCTCGGTGTGCGGCGCCTGGTCGTCGACAGAGCCCGCCGGAATCGAGTAGGTGCCGACACTGAGGTCGGGCACCCGCAACTGCTCGACCCAGTGCGTTGGACCGTCCGCCCTGGTGAACTTGCCGGCTCCGTCGATGATTCTCATGTCAGGACAGTATGCCGTCCGGCGCTTCGCGTGCCGTCATGTGCCAGGCTGTGCTGGTGCTGATCGTGCTGACCCTGCTGGCCGACGCCGCCTGGGTGTACCTGCTCGTTGGCCACGGCATGTTCTGGCGAACCGACCAGCGGCTGCCGCCAGGCGACGTCGTCGGCACGTGGCCCTCGGTCGTGGCCGTGGTGCCGGCCCGCGACGAGGCGGCCATGCTGCCCGAGACACTCCCGACGCTGCTGACCCAGGATTACCCGGGGCAGCTCACGGTGCTGCTCGTCGACGACGAGAGCACCGACGGCACGGCGGGTGTCGCGGCCGCCCAGGGCAAGCAGGCAGCACCCGGGCGGCTGCAGGTGCTCGCCGGCGAGCCCACTCCCGCCGGCTGGGCCGGCAAGGTCTGGGCGATGGCTCAGGGCCTGAGCGCCGCCGGCGACGCCGACTACATTCTGTTCACCGACGCAGACATCGCCTACGCGCCTGGAACGCTCCGCACCCTGGTCGGTGCCGCCGTGTCCGGCGACCGTGGGCTCGTCTCCCAGATGGCGCTGCTGCGCACCGACACGCTCGCCGAGCGGCTGCTGATCCCGGCGTTCGTGTACTTCTTCGCCCAGCTCTATCCATTCCGGCGGGTGAACAGGCGCGGCGGGCGGATGGCGGCCGCGGCCGGCGGCTGCATGCTGGTACGCCGCGGCGCGCTCGAGGCGGCCGGCGGACTTGAGCCGATCAGCGACGCCAGGATCGACGACGTGGCCCTGGCCGGCCTGCTTAAGCGGGTGGCGCCGACCGACACCTGGCTCGGATTCAGCACTGACGTAGTCAGCTGCCGCCGGTACAGCCGGCTGGCGGAGGTCTGGGACATGGTCGCCAGGAGCGCGTACACGCAGCTGCGCTACTCACCGGTCGCTCTCGCGGGCACGGTCGCGGGGATGGCACTGCTGTACCTGCTGCCGGTCGCAGCGGCGCTGGCCGGCCTGCTGCTGCCGTCTCCCTGGCTCGCCACCGCCGGGTTCGGTGCCTGGGCGGCTATGTCGGTCACCTACCTGCCGGTGCTGCGGCTCTACCGGCTCTCGCCGGGCCGGGCCGCGTGCCTGCCGCTGATCGGCGCGCTGTACACGGCGATGACGGTCAGCTCGGCCAGGCGGCATCGCGCCGGGCAGGGCGGCGAGTGGAAGGGGCGCGTGATAGTCGCGTCCAGGCGATGACGATCGGAGGCACGGCCCGATGGACACCAACGCGCTCCGCGCCCTGCAGCAACCGCTGAAGGATGCCTATCGCGCGGATCCGGCGCAGGCGCTCGTGACGCTCCGCGCCGAGGGCGAACTCGGCGCTGAGACTATTAGCTGCTCGGTGGCCACCGGCCGTGCGCTGGCCGAGGCCGGCCTGCACCCTGCCTCCGGTGGTGACGGCTCCCTGGCCTGCTCCGGCGACATGCTCCTGCAAGCCCTGGTCGCGTGCGCGGGCGTCACGCTCCGCGCGGTGGCCACGTCGCTGGGAATCGCGGTGTGGGGCGGGACCGTGCACGCCGAGGGCGATCTGGACTTCCGCGGCACACTCTCGGTTAACAAGGACGCGCCGGTCGGGTTCACGGCGATCCGGCTGCGCTTCGACCTTGCCACTGACGCTACCGCCGACCAGGTCAGCCGGCTGACCGAGCTGACGCTGCGGTACTGCGTGGTCTACCAGACGCTGGCCGGCCCGGTGCAGCTGACGGCCTCGGCAAGCGCCAGCTAGCCCTCGAACGCCTCGGGCGGCGGGCAGGAGCAGACCAGGTGCCGGTCGCCGTAGGCACCCTCGATCCGCCGGACCGGCGGCCAGTACTTCGAGCGCCGGTCACCGCCCGCTGGGTAGGCGCCCTCGGTTCTGCCGTACGGATGGTCCCACTCCTCAGCGAGCAGCATCGAGGCCGTGTGCGGGGCGTTCTTCAGCGGGTTGTCCGTAGCGTCGAAGTCTCCCGTGGCGACTTTGGCGATCTCGCCAGCGATCGCGATCATCGCGTCGCAGAACCGGTCGATCTCGGCCAGGTTTTCGCTCTCGGTCGGCTCAACCATCAGCGTGCCGGCCACGGGGAACGACATCGTGGGCGCGTGGAAGCCGTAGTCGATCAGCCGCTTGGCTACATCCTCGGCGGTGATGCCGGTCTGGGCAGTCATGTGCCGCAGCTCGAGTATGCATTCGTGCGCGACGAGGCCGCCCTCGCCCGAGTACAGGACGGGGAAGTACTCGTCGAGCCGCCTGGCGATGTAGTTGGCGCTCAGAATCGCCACCTGCGTGGCCCGCCGCAGCCCGTCTGCCCCCATCATCGCCAGGTACGCCCAGGAGATGGGCAGGATTCCCGCTGACCCGTAGGGCGCAGCCGCGACCGGCCCGGTGCGGAGCTCGGCAGGCAGGTCATCGTCGCCTGACCCGACCACCGCGATACCGGGCAGCAACGGATGCCTGGGCAGGAAGGGCGTCAGGTGCTCCCTGACGGCGACGGGACCTACGCCGGGACCGCCACCGCCGTGCGGTATGCAGAAGGTCTTGTGCAGGTTCAGGTGCGATACGTCGGCGCCGAACGACCCGGGCTGCGC
>DASWGE010000421.1:0-2019 GCA_036393895.1 Streptosporangiaceae bacterium
TGGGCGACCGACACGGACGAGAACGACGACTCCGACCGGGCCAGGGCGGTGCTGCGCGGCCTGGTAACGAGGCTCGGCCGGACTGCGGAACAGGGCCTCGCCGATCCTGCCGACCGCCTCCGGCCAGCGGTCGAGCCGCTGATCGCCTTGCGGGACACGCTGCGCAAGGATCGTTCGTACGCGGCTGCCGACGCCATCAGGGACGCGCTGACCGCCGCTGGCGTCGAGCTGCGGGATTCGCCGAACGGAACCCGATGGGACGGCAGCGCCGCGCATTAGGTTCTGGCTCACCATCGAGCTTTGCCCGCGCCCTGTCGGTGACGCGGCCTACCGTGGCTACATGACGCTGCTCAACTTTGACCGCTACTGCTCAGAGATCGTCGCTCAGACGGACCTGCTGACTTCCGCCATGACGGACGCGGACCTGACCGTTCCCGTGCCGACCTGCCCGGGCTGGACCGTCGGCCACCTGCTCCGCCACCTGGGCGGGGCGCAGCGCCACGCCGAGGAAACCGTGCGCACCAGGGCGACGGGCCAGCTGCCTGACCAGCATTTCCGCGACCTGTCTGCCTACACCGGCGAGGACCTGGCCGTGCTGGCACCGTGGCTGGCCGATGGCGCCAAGCGGCTCGCGGGCACGCTGCGCGCCGCCGGGCCTGGCGCACAGGTATGGACCCCGGTTCCTGGCGGGAACGTGGCGTTCTACGCCCGCCGGTTTACGCATGAGACTGCCATCCACCGGGCCGACGCCACGCTCGCCGTCGGCGCGGAATTCACGATCGACCCGCGGGTGGCTATCGACGCCATCGACGAGTGGATGGACCTTGGCTCGCTGCCCCTGCATTTTGAGATCCACCCCTGGATGCGCGAGTTGCTCGGCCCGGACCGCACGCTGCATTTCCATGCCACGAACACGGAGCCGCGAGCCGGGGCCGAATGGCTGGTCGACCTCACTGGCGATGCCATCACGTGGCGGAGAGCGCATGAGAAGGCCGCCGTCGCCATGCGCGGCCCGGTGACCGACCTGCTGCTGATCATCTATAAGCGCCTACCGCCCGACACCGACGGCATCGAGATCCTCGGCGACGCCAAGCTGCTCGACTTCTGGCTCGAACGGGTCAGCTTCGGATAGCGGCCAGCAAGCTGTCCTACCGCTGTGCTACCGTAGCGCCATGGCCGTCCGCAAGAAGCGTTCAATCTCCATGCCGCCCGAACTCGACGCCGAGATCGCCGCCGCGGCAGCGGAGGCAGGTCTCAGCTACAGCGCGTGGCTTGCCGACACCGCCCGGAAAGAGTTCACCATCCGGGCCGGCCTCGCCGCGGTCAGCCAGTTCGAGCAGGATCATGGCGCCTTCACCGCGGACGAGATAGCTGACGGCGACGCCTGGGCCGCCCGTGCCATCGAGCGGTCCGGCCAGGCCCGGACCAGGACCGCTCGCAGGACCGCCTGATGGGCGTCACCTACGACACCGGCGCGCTCATCGCAGCCGACCGCGGCGAGCGGCGCGCGTGGGCACGGCACCGCGCCTTGCTAGGCCGCCGCGAAGTCCCGACCGTGCCCGCGCCTGTTGTGGCCCAGTCCTGGCGCGGATCAGCCCGGCAGGTCCAGCTTGCCCGACTCCTAGCCGGCTGCGACGTCGAGGCTCTCGATGACGGTCAGGCGCGCTCAGTCGGAGCCCTAGCTGCACGGGCGGGCATCACCGATATCGTCGATGCATGCGTGGTCGAGGGAGCCATTCGCCGCCGCGACCTAGTCGTCAGCTCCGACCCTGATGACCTGCAGTCAATCGCCTCGGCCGCAGGCCGTCGGCTTGAGATCGACCGCCCCTGACTTTGGCAGCGCAACCACCCTCACCTTGCGCAGACTCGCAGCGCGCGAACCACCCATCTGCACGCATCCGCATAGACAGCCGCACCAGGCTCAGGCCGCTGACCAGGCGAGCGGCAGCGACTCGATGCCGTAGATTCCCTCGACCCCGCCGAGCCGCTCCGTCCCGTCATGCCGAAGCCCGCGCAGCC
>DASWGE010000422.1:0-2213 GCA_036393895.1 Streptosporangiaceae bacterium
TTCGCCGAGGGCCAGCGCCGCTATGTCGAGTCGCTGTCGGCCTATGCCAGGCAGTTCCTTGGCCAGATGGACAAGCCCGACGTGGACTTCATCGACGGGCTGTCCCCGGCCGTCTCCATCGACCAGAAGGCCGCCAGCCGCAACCCGCGATCAACGGTCGGCACGGTCACCGAGGTCTACGACTACTTGCGACTGCTGTTTGCCAGGATCGGCAAGCCGCACTGCCCGGTCTGCGGGCGGCCGATTGCCAGGCAGACACCGCAGCAGATCGTGGACCGGGTGCTCGAGTTCGCCGAGGACGCCAGGTTCCAGGTCCTGGCACCCGTGATCAGGGGCCGGAAGGGCGAATACACCGAGCTGCTGAGGGAGTTGCAGACTAAGGGCTATTCGCGGGCCAGGGTCGACGGAATGACGATCAGGCTCGACGACACGACCACCGGAGCGGGCAACCTGCCGGCGCTGAAGAAGTACGAGAAGCACACCATCGAGGTGATCGTCGACCGGCTGTCGGTCAAGGAGTCCGCACGGCGGCGGCTCACCGACTCGGTGGAGACCGCGCTCGGCCTGTCCGGCGGCGTCGTGGTGCTCGACTTCGTCGACCTGCCCGAGTCCGATCCGAACCGGGAGCGGATGTATTCCGAGCACCTTGCCTGCCTCTATGACGACCTATCCTTCGAGGAACTCGAGCCCCGGTCGTTCTCGTTCAACTCGCCCTGGGGAGCTTGCCCTGACTGCACCGGCCTCGGCACCCGGATGGAGGTCGACCCCGAGCTTGTGGTCGCCGACGAGGATTTGTCGCTCGCCGACGGCGCGATCGGGGTGTGGAGCGGCGGCCACGTCAGCGACTACTTCCTGCGGCTGATGGAGGCGCTCGGGGCGTCGCTCGGGTTCAGCATCAACACGCCGTGGGCCAAGCTGCCGGAGGCCGCCAGGAACGCGCTGCTGCACGGCTACGCCGACCAGGTACACGTCAGGTATAAGAACAGGTACGGCAGGGAGCGCTCGTACTACACCAACTTCGAGGGCGCGATTCCCTACATCTCGCGGCGGCATTCCGAGGCCGAGAGCGACTCGAGCCGGGAGCGGTTCGCCGGGTACATGCGCCAGGTGCCGTGCCCGTCCTGCCACGGGACCAGGCTGAAGCCGCTCACGCTGGCCGTCACCATGGACGGCCGGTCGATCGCGGAGTACTGTGCGCTGCCGATCGGCGAGCTGGCCAAGCAGCTGCGAACGCTGGAGCTGTCGGAGCGGGACCAGGTGATCGCCGGCCGGGTGCTCAAGGAGATCAACGCCAGGCTGGGCTTCCTGCTCGACGTCGGCCTGGACTACCTGACGCTCGACCGGGCCTCGGCTACGCTGGCAGGCGGCGAGGCGCAGCGGATCAGGCTGGCGACCCAGATCGGGTCCGGGCTGGTCGGCGTGCTCTACGTGCTGGACGAGCCGTCCATCGGACTGCACCAGCGCGACAACCACCGGCTGCTCGACACCCTGCTGCGGCTCCGCGACCTCGGCAACACGCTGATCGTGGTCGAGCACGACGAGGACACCATCAGGGCCGCCGACTGGGTTGTCGACATCGGCCCGCGGGCGGGCGAGCACGGCGGCCAGATCGTCGTCTCCGGTCCGCTGTCCGAGTTGCTGGCCAGCGAGGAGTCGCTGACCGGCGCGTACCTGACCGGCCGGGAGTCGATTCCGGTGCCGGCCCGGCGACGCAAGGTGTCCAGGGGCAAGGAGGTCGTGATCAAGGGCGCGGCCGAGCACAACCTGCAGGGCGTCGATGTCGCGTTCCCGCTCGGCACCTTCATCGCGGTCACGGGGGTCTCGGGATCAGGCAAGTCCACCTTGGTGAATGACATCCTGTACGCCGCGCTGGCGAGGGAACTGCACGGGACGAGAATCGTCCCTGGCAGGCACGCCAAGGTCACCGGGATGCACCAGCTCGACAAGGTGGTGCATGTCGACCAGGGCCCGATCGGCAGGACGCCACGGTCCAACCCGGCGACTTACACCGGGGTCTTTGACCACATCAGGCGGCTGTTCGCGCAGACGACCGAAGCCAAGATCCGCGGCTACCAGCCCGGCAGGTTCTCGTTCAACATCAAGGGCGGCCGCTGCGAGGCATGCTCAGGCGACGGCACGATCAAGATCGAGATGCAGTTCCTGCCCGACGTCTACGTGCCGTGCGAGATCTGCCATGGCGCGCGGTACAACAC
>DASWGE010000423.1:0-1983 GCA_036393895.1 Streptosporangiaceae bacterium
CCCGAGCCCCAGCGCGATGTGAGTCTTGCCGGTGCCGCTGTTGCCGAGCGCGATGACGTTCTCGCGGCGGGCGACGTACTCCGAGCGGGCCAGCTCCAGCACCAGGGTCTTGTTGAGCGAGGGGATGGCGGTGAAGTCGAAGCTGTCGAGGCTCTTGACCGCGGGGAACCTGGCCTCCTTGATCCTGCGCTCGACGGTCCGTCGTTCCCGCTCGATCATCTCCAGTTCGGCCAGACGCAGCAGATAGCGGGAGTGGTCGACGCCTTCGGCGGCGCACTGGCGGGCGAGCTTGTCGTACTCACGCAGGAAAGTTGGCAGCCTCAGCGCCTTCAAGTGATGGGCGAGCAGCACCTGCGGCGTATCGCTCATGACGCTGCTCCTCCTGCCAGCAGGCTCAGATAGGCCCGGGCCGAGGTGGTCGTTACCGTGGCCTGCGGCAGGTAGGGATAGATCTTCAGGTTCAGCCGCGGCGGGCGGCGCTCGATCCGGCACAACACCAGATGCTTGACCGCATCGAAGCCGATCACTCCGCGGGCTATCGCTTCTCTGACTCCAGCCAGCACATCATCGGGGCGGAACACCTCCAGCAAGCGCAGGACCTGGACGAACTCGCGCTTGCCTGGCTTGCCCACGCGGGCCTCGAGCAGACGGCGCAGGGTCGCGAACTCTTCCGGCAAGGCCCAGCCGGCCAGCGGAGCGGCCTGGTCGAGCGCACCGATCTTCCGCTCCAGCAACGCCAGATAGTGCAGCGGATCGAAGACGAAGTCCTCGCGCTCATAGGAGCGCGGATGACGAGCGATCTCCTCGGCGCCGCAGGCGATTGCCACCTCGTGGATATAGCCGCGGACCAGCACCTCGCGGTGGCCGTAGGCAGTCGGCACCGAGTAGTCATTGCCCCGATAGCGCACCAGGGACAACGAGCTGACTCGGGCAGCCTTCTTCTCGCAGGCTTCATAGGGCGTCGCCGGCAGCGGCAGCAAGGCGGCCTGGTCTCGCACCAGCCGTTCGCCGATGGTCTCATCATGACCACGCAGCCGGTCGCCCAACCGGCGCCGGCAGTGCTCCAGCAACTTGGCGTTGAGTTCCGCGAAGCTGGCTGCCCGTGGGATCGGCACCATGAAGTTGCGCCGCGCGTAGCCCACTAAGCCTTCGACCTTGCCCTTGTCGTTGCCTTTGCCCGGCCGGCCGAAGCGGTCGGCGAACAGGTAGTGAGACTGCAGTTCGCTGAAGGTCCGGGTCCGCAGCCGCCTGCCGTCTCCCAGGATGCTCGCCACCGCCAGCTTGGTGTTGTCGTACAGGATCGAGCACGGCACCCCGCCGAAGAACTCGAAGCTGACGTTGTGCCCCTCGCAGAAGGCTTCGCTGCTCTCTGCCGGATAGGCCTGCACCAGACAGCCGTCGCTGTGCGGCAGGTCCATCGCAAAAAAATGGATCTTCCGCTCAACTCCGCCGATCACCGCCAGCGCTTCGCCGAAGTCGGCTTGCGCATGCCCCGGATCGTGGCGCAACGGTACGAACATCTCGCGCAGCCGCAGCCGCCGCTCGTGCACGCAGTCCTTTACGATCGTGATCCCGCCGCCATAGCCGTACTCGTCGCGCAGCCGCTCGAAGATCCGCTTCGAGGTATGCTGCTGTTTGGCCGGCTGTCCCTTATCTTCTTCCAGGATCCGCTCAATGATACCGATGAACGGGTCCAGCTTCGGCCGTGCCGGCGGCCGGCTCCGCCGGTACCCCGGCGGCACCGAGAACGCCAGCATCTTCGCCACCGTCCGCGGGTCGATCCCGAACCGCCGCGCCGCCTCCCGTCGGCTCAGCCCCTCCACATACACCGCCCGTCGCACCTGCCCGTAAAGCTCCACGCCCTTCATCCCTCCGCCCTCTGCCCATCTTGGCAGAAGGCTTGTCTGCTGCCGGAGTTTTGCTCCGGCGCGGCCGAACTATCCGGCCGCTTGACTGAGGGATTTTCTCTCCGGCGCTCTCACA
>DASWGE010000424.1:0-2856 GCA_036393895.1 Streptosporangiaceae bacterium
ATATGACTACTACGGCGGTACGAGGACCGTCGACGTCCATGTCCGCAGGCTCAGGGCCAAGCTCGGCCCAGAGAACGAGGCGCTGATCGGCACGGTCCGTAATGTCGGCTACAAGTTCGTGCCAGCCAGGCACGAGAGCCGCCGAACCGGCTCGGGGCAGGCGACCCCCGACGGGACCGGCCGCGATCGGCGTCGGGCCGCTCCGCGCGGCCGGACAGCCGCACCGACCGCCAACGGAGCAAGCGGATGACCCAGATCCGGATCACAGAGCGCCTTACCAGCAGCGAAGTGGCCGCCATACTCGAGCTGGTCAGGCTGGCCACCGACGAAGACGCGGTGGCGCCCCTGTCTGAGCACGTGATGCTGCATCTGCGCTATGGCGGCGACCGGCTGGCCCGGAACGTGCTGCTCATCGCAGACGGGGAGATCGCGGGGTACGCGCACCTGGATCCCACGGACCCGGTCGAGGGCCCGAGCGGCGAGCTCGTCATCCATCCCGCCTACCGGCGGCGGCACTTCGGCCTGACCCTGGTCAGGGCGCTGGCCGTGGAGGCGGGACCGCACCAGCTGCGGTTGTGGGCGCACGGCGACCTGCCCGCAGCCGGCCGGCTCGCCGCTGCCGCGGGGTTCGAGCGGGTCAGGGCGCTGTGGCAGATGCGCCGCTCGCTCCAGGCGCAGCTCGACAAGCCGCAACTCGCCGACGGCATCACGATCCGCACCTTCCGCGTCGGCGAGGACGAGGACGAATGGACGGCGCTCAACAGGCGCGCGTTCGCCACTCACCCCGAGCAAGGCGCATGGACGCGCGCCGATCTCGACCTGCGGGAGAAGGAGCCGTGGTTCAACCCGGAGGGCTTCTTTCTCGCTGAAAGGGACGGCAAGCTGGTCGGTTTTCACTGGACCAAGATTCATGGCCAGGACGGCCAGGAGACCGACCATGCGCACCAGGCCATCGGCGAGGTTTACGTGGTGGGCGTCGACCCTGACGAGCGCGGTTCGGGACTGGGCCGGGCCCTCACCCTGGTCGGCCTTCGCTACCTGCGCTCGCGCGGCCTGTTCCAGGCCATGCTCTACGTCGACGAAACGAACACCCCGGCGATCAGGCTGTACGAATCACTCGGCTTCACGCACTGGGATACCGACGTCATGTTCGCGAGGACCGGCTGGCAGGCGACACAGGAAGAAGGCGAACCGGACGCACGGGAACAGCCCGTTCGGCAGGCATCGGACGCGGTGCCGACGGAGGAGGCGTCAGCTCAGTTCTGAGCCGCGGCGCCGCGAGCGTCATCGAGCCCGAGAACCGCGTCGAGTTCATCGTCGGTGAGCGGCCGGTCTGCCGCGGCCACCGCGGTCAGCACGTCGGCGTAAAGGTCGATCTCGTCAAGCGCGACGGCATCGGAGAGGCGATCGTCAAGGTCGTCTCGCATCGCTCCACCTCCATCGCCGCAGCCCGCTCCGACACGGATGCCTGTCAGGCTACGGCGCGGCACCATTGCCCCGCATGACCCATCAGGATCATTTCTCGCCGCTTGCCGTGAGCCTGCTCACCTATGCGGGGTGATACCGCGGGCGAGCTATTGGCTCACTAGCTCGGCCCGCCAGGCGAGCCGCCCGGTACCTGGCTAGCCCCTGGCCCGGTGTCCCAGCGAACCGCCCGATGCCTGGCCGCCCGCTGCGCGTAACGCTCAGGCGTGCGGTCGAATCCTTCGTAGTCTTCCCCTGTCAGCTCGCGGATCACACGGCCAGGAACGCCCGCGTAGAGAACTCCGGCAGGAACTACCGCGCCTGGCAGGACGACCGCGCCGGCCGCGACCAGGGACCTGGCACCGATCCGGGCGCTGCCGAGCACCACCGCGCCGATCCCGATCAGGGCCCCGGCCTCGACGTGTGCGCCGTGCACCGTGGCGTGATGTCCGACCGTGACCCGCTCCTCTAGGACAACGGGCTGACCAGGGTCCACGTGAATACAGCACAGGTCCTGGATGTTGCACCCTGCGCCGACGACTATCTCGTCCTCGTCCGCCCGGAGCACCGATCCGTACCAGACGCTCGCGAACCGCCCGATGTGCACGGCGCCGACGACTACGACGCCGGGCGCGACCCAGGCGTTCTTGTCGATCGAGGGAACAGCATCGCCGAGTGAGCCGATCATCACCGGTACGCTCACCTGCCTGAACCTCCTCACCTCACCTGAGCCAGCTTTCCCGTGCCGATCCCGTCCGCCCACCCGGCCGTGATCATCCCAGATCCTTGCCCAGCCTGACACGCGATGTCATGTTCTGGCCGGATGGCGGATTCTCGGCTGATGAAAGTCGAAGTCTCCTCAAATATGGATAATCCGTTGTTTCGGTTGCGCAGATGTGCCTCTCGGGACAGAGTCATCACATCCACCGGCCGTACGAAGTCTGCGCGAAAGCGGCACCGCCCGCAGACCGTCAGCCTTCTGTTAACCTCGCAGGCCCGGGTCTGCCGTCGGCTCAGCTCCATCTGGGCCAGCCGGGATCTGCCTGACGTACCTGACGGGTGAAATATGAGCGAGCACAGCGAGCTACTGTCCGAGGCCGGGATGGAGTGGGAGCGCGAGGTCCGCGGTTACAACCGCCAGCAGGTAGACAACTATGTTGCCTGGCGCGCCGGACAGGTTAGGGAGCTCGAGAGCAGGCTTTCGCAGAGCATTGCCGAGATCGAGCACCTACGCCACGAGATCGCCGACGTCCGCGCCTCGGCTCGCCGCCCGCCGCATGAAGAGATCAGCGAGCGGGTCGGCCAGATACTCAAGCTTGCGGCCGACGAAGCCAAGGCGGAGCGCGAGCACGGCGCGGCGGACGCTAACGACCTGCGCGAGGCGGCCAAGAA
>DASWGE010000425.1:0-2607 GCA_036393895.1 Streptosporangiaceae bacterium
ATCGTCTTGCCGGCTGCCGCGGACCGGGTCCACAACAACCGCGGCCCGTGCCCGCGATGATCAGGGGCCGCGCACGCGCAATTCGGCTTCCCGCACTTGCGGTAGTTCTCGCTCACCGACCCGCGCCGGAAATCGCCGACCGCCGCCAGCTGCTCATACAGGCGATCCCGCTCGGCCTCCAGCTCCGGAAGCGACGGCTCGGTCATGAGCACTCCTTGTCTGGTTGTGTATATCACAACCAGATTCGCATCATAACCTGCCCAGATGTGGGACCCCTACCTATGTGTCGTGCACCCGGGCGGCCTGTTATTCATTCGGTACTGTCGGCACCTGCAGGTAAGGTCGCGGACGTGGCTGAGCCTGACATCCTGATCCGCGCCAGGGGGCTCACGAAGGTATTTGGCAAATTTATTGCCGTCGACGGAATCGACTTCGAACTCAGCCATGGCGAGGTGTTCGGGTTTCTCGGACCGAACGGTGCAGGCAAATCCTCGACGATGCGAATGATCGGCTGTGTCTCCCCGCGCTCCGGCGGCGAGCTGACGATCCTCGGCCTCGATCCTGACCGGCATGGCCCGGCCATCAGAGCCAGGCTCGGGGTCGTTCCGCAGGAGGACACGCTCGACGTCGAGCTGACGGTCCGCGAGAACCTGTTGATCTACGGCCGTTACTTCGGCCTGCGGCGCGACGTCATCAGGGAGCGGACGGCGAAGCTGCTGGACTTTGTCCAGCTCACCGAGCGGGCCGACGACGAGGTGGAGCCACTGTCCGGGGGCATGAAGCGCCGCCTGACCATCGCCAGGTCATTGATCAGCGAGCCCGAGATCCTGCTTCTTGACGAGCCGACGACCGGACTCGACCCGCAGGCCAGGCACGTGGTCTGGGATCGTCTCTACCGGCTCAAGCAGCAGGGCGTGACCCTGGTCCTGACCACCCATTACATGGATGAGGCCGAGCAGTTGTGCGACCGGCTGGTCGTCATGGACCGGGGCAAGATCGCCGCTGAGGGGTCACCGCGGCAGCTGATCGAGACCTACTCCACACCCGAGGTGCTGGAACTGCGGTTCGCGCTCGAAGAGCAGGAGCAGGCGGCGGACAAGCTGGCCGACGTGGCAGCGGAGCGGATCGAGGTGCTGGCGGACCGGATCCTGCTGTACACGGCGGACGGCGATGCCGCGCTCGACGCCGTCCGCGCCCGTGGCCTCGAGCCGGTCACCTCGCTGGTCCGCCGCAGCACACTTGAGGACGTCTTCCTGCGCCTGACCGGCCGGCGGCTGGAGGACTGATGGCGCAGACGCTCGCCATCAGGCAGTTCAGGTTCTGGCTGACCAACTACCGGCGGACGTGGCGGGGCTCGATCTACTCCAGTGTGCTGAACCCGTTTCTTTACCTGGGGGCGATGGGTCTCGGCCTGGGCACCCTGATCGATAGGCACGGAACGTCGAGCCTCGGTGGCGTCAGCTACCTCGCCTTCCTTGCTCCTGGCCTGCTAGCCGCCGCTGCCATGCAGACGGCGATGGGAGAGTCGACGTACCCCGTCTACGGCTCGGTGAAGTGGTTCAAGACCTACCAGGCGGCGATCTCTTCCCCGCTGCGGCCTGCCGATCTGTTCCACGGTCACCTGCTCTGGACGACCCTGAGGCTGACGATGAACTCGGCGATCTTCCTTGTCGTCATGGCCGTGTTCGGTGCCGCAGCGTCGCCCTTGGCGATCGTCTGCTTGCCCGCTGCCGTCCTCACCGGGCTGGCGTTCGCCGCCCCGATCGAGGCTTATGCGATGATCTGCACCAAGGACACGTCATTCGCGATGCTCTTCCGCTTCGGTATCATCCCGCTTTTCCTGTTCTCCGGCACGTTCTTTCCCATCAGCCAGCTGCCGGTCTACGTGCGGCCGCTGGCCTATGTCACGCCGCTCTGGCACGGCGTGGCGCTGTGCCGGTCCCTGAGCCTCGGCACGGCCCAGCTCGGCACATCAGCCGGGCATGTCGGCTACCTGGCCGCGGTCACGGCGCTCGGCATCTACGCCGGAAACCGCACCTACCGGCGGAGGCTTTATGCCTGAGCGGCTCAGCGAGGCACAGGCCGCGACCGACGCCGGGCCCAGGGCGGGTGCCGGAACGCTGCCGGGCAGGTTTCATGACCTTCCGCTGCGGATTATCCCGTTGACGTTGCTGCGTACCCGGCCACCCGGCCTTGGCGGCCGCGGCAGTGCGCACCTGATCGAGCGGCATACCAGGGTGTACCGGCACACCTGGAGCGTGCTGATTTCCGGTTTCTTCGAGCCGCTGTTTTACCTGCTGTCGATCGGTATCGGCCTGAGCAAGCTGGTCGGCACGGTCGTCGGGCCAGGCGGCCAGCCGGTTGGCTTCACCAGCTTCGTTGCTCCCGCGCTGCTGGCCACATCCGCTATGAACGGCGCTGTGATGGATTCCACGTTCAACGTCTTCTTCCGGATGAAGTACGCCAAGCTCTACGACGCGGTTTTGGCGACGCCGATGCGGGCCGACGAGATCGCCCTCGGCGAAGTCGGCTGGGCACTGATCAGGGGCGGCATCTACGCGGTCGCGTTCATGGTGATCATGCTGGCCATGGGACTGGTCCACTCTG
>DASWGE010000426.1:0-8120 GCA_036393895.1 Streptosporangiaceae bacterium
GTGGCCGCGGTGCGCACGCTCAGCGCGACCAGGACGCTGTCCGCCGCTCGGACGGTGTCCGCCGCCAAGGCGCAATCGGCGACCAGGCCGGATGGCGGGCCGTGCTCGGTGCCGGGCATTGGTGATATCGGCGGGCTGCTCGGGTTCTGCTCGCTCGGCGAGTCGGGCATCATTGGTGGCCTCAACGACCTGTGCAACCCCGGTGTCCCGCAGCCCGAGTCGGCGACGTCCGGTGTCAACGCGCTGATCAGGCCTCCCGCCTCCCCGGGCAGACCGGTCGCGACTCCGTACAACCAGTACGGGATGGCCGGGCAGTTCTGGGCACCGTACAACCTGCAGTGCTCGGACATGACAGCGCTCATCGGCAATGACGTGGCCGGAATGCTCTTCGACTTCGCCAAGGCGCTCGACCGGATGACCATCACCGTGTACCAGTCGGCCGCGGGCGAGGGCATTCTTGGCTGGCTGCAGAACGTGACCGATCATCTGGTCAGCGGCCTCGGCAAAGCCATCTACTTCCCCTACGTCGCCGTCGTGGTGATACTCGCAGCGATCTGGCTGGCCTGGCAGGGGCTGATCCGCAAGCGCGGCACGAGGACGATCGAGGGCACGATCTGGATGGTGCTGGCGTGCGCGGCCGCGATCTGGCTGATCGGCCGGCCCGCCGACTTCACCGGGCTCGGCAAGGGCGTATCGGACGGCATCAGCACCACGCTGAATACCGCGTTCGCCAACCTGCCAAGCCCGGGCCAGTCCAGCTGCCTGCCCGTGAGCGGCCATGACCCGCAGATCAGCCGCTCCAGCTTCAGCTACACATCCAGCCGCACCGTCGTCGACCAGAACGCTAACGAGCTGTGGACCGTGCTGGTCTGCAAGCCGTGGCTGGCCGGGGAATTCGGTACGACGGCCGTCGCGGCGTCTGGGAAGGCCACGCCGGTTTCCGCCTACGCTCGGCAGCTGCTCTGGGCCCAGGCGATGGCGGTCAACGAGCGGCCCACCACGGCGCTGATCAGTGCCAAGCAGGCTGCTTACCGCGGCATCGCGCAGACGATGAATACGAAGGATCCATCGGCATATCCGCTATTCCAGGGCAAGGAGTGGACCACCAGGCTGGAGATCGCCTTCGCAGCCCTGCTCGCCGCCCTTGTCGCCGGCGTCCTCGTGCTGCTGATCTCGGTCACGCTGATCCTGCTCAAGCTCGGCTTCCTGCTGCTGCTCATCGTCGGCCCGTTCTTCTTGCTGATCGGTACCCATCCGGGATTCGGCCGGGTGGTGGCCGTCCGCTGGTTCGAAATGCTGGTCGGCGTCCTGCTGAAACAGGCCGCTGTTGCGCTCGCCCTGAGTGTGCTCCTCTACTGCTATGCGCTGATCATGGGCACAGCGGACGCGGTGCTGCCGTGGGCTCTCAAGATCCTGATGATCACGCTGGTAACTGTGGCGGTGATCATCTACAGGAAGCCGTTCCAGCACCTGTTCGCCGCGGTCGGGTACGGCGCCATCGGAGCGAGCGAGCGGGCCGAGGCCGACCTGGGCCGGGCGGCCGCCGCGGCCAGGGCCAACACCAGGGACACCGCGACGCTCGCCTTGCCGGGCTTCGCCGCGTACCGGGCGGCCAGGTGGGCTAGGCGCAACCCAGCTCAGGCGGCCGGTCTCGCCCTGACCGCCGCCGCGGCCGCGGGCACGGCCGGCGCGGCAGCGGGCGTGGCGGGGATCGACGGCGTCAGCAGCGCCGGGGAGCACAACGGGGCGGGCGCGGTGCCGGCCGGCGCGACCCAGGGCGCCGCCGGGTCGCCCGACTCGGCAAGCAGCGGCGGGCAGGCGGGTGTCACAGGGCGGGCGAGAGCATGGGGTGCTTCAGCGGGCACCGCGTCCGCCAGCGAGGCGCCGCCGCTGCGGTTGCCGCCCAGTCAACCCGCGCCGACAAGCTGGGCGAACGGCGGGCCGCCGGCGGCCTCCGCCGCTGCGGGCAAGTCAGTATCCGGCGGCCGGGCACGCCCGGCGGCGGGCCCGGCAGGCGGCAACGGGGCCGGATCGTCAGCCCCGCCGCTTCCGCCGCTCGCCAGGTCGGCAGGGACGTCGTCCGCCTCGTCGGCAGGCCGCCAGGTCAGAGCAGCTGCCGGGCCAAGCGCACCGTCGCGGCAGGCGCCGAGCGCACCGTCGCGGCGGGGCGGTACCGGCCGGCCGGGCGGTACGGCCGGACCGGGCGTGCCGCCGTCATGGAGCGCTCGGGGACAGGCTGCGAGGCGGACGGCCTCGCCGGCCCCGTCCAGGCCGGGCTGGGCCGGTACCCCATCGGGCGGCGGATCACGGCAGGACGCTGCCCGGCCCAGGCGCCGACCGGAGGCCGAGAGGATCGTGCCCGAGCAGCCCCGCCGGGCGCGCGGCGCGGGCACCAGCCGTTCGTCGTGGCCCTGGACCCGGTCAGGCGGCCTGCAGCCCGGGCAGCCTGATGAACCGCCGGCCAGCCCCTTCTGGAGCAGGCCCATCTGGCGGCGAAAGTAGCTGACCGGCATGGAGCTGTCGCCCGTCCAGCGGTTCGCGGCCTTTGTCGTCGTGGTCTTCGTCCTGGCGGGGCTCGGGGCCTACTTGCTCCTGCCGCATCGGTCGGCAGCCAGTGGCCGTCATGACGGGGCGCACCCCCGCTGTGCTAATTCCCCGTCGGCGCGGCGCTGTGCCAGCAGCGCGCCGACGCCGCAGCCGGGTAACCCGGCGCCGTCCGGGCAGGCAGCGCTCGACATCTACCAATGGCTGCCATTCACCCAGGCTGGCCTGGCCAGCGCCGCCAGCGCGACGACGACGTTCGCCCAGCACTACGGGACGTTCTCCTACACAGAGAGCGCGCAGGCGTATCTGGCCCCGATGCAGCCGCTGATGAGCAGCCAGCTCGCTGTGGCACTTGGCCGGGCATTTGCCGCGCCCGGGCTGGCCGGGACCAGGGTCAGCACCAAGCAGGTAGCAACGGCGACGGCCGCCATCGTGGCGCTTCGGGCCTTCGGCCCGACCAGCCTGACCTTCGTGGTCGCGATCACGCAGCGCCTCGCGACCACGAAGGGGACAACCAGGCAGACCACCGACTATGCGGTCACTGTGACCGGGACCGGCACCAGCTGGCAGGTGAATGACATCCAGCTGGCCGCGGCTGGGAACCAGTGATCAGGCCGACCGGCGGGCTGGTCAAGCCCGCCTTGTTCGGGCTGGCCGGCCTGCTCACGCTGCTGATCGTCGGGGCACTCGTGGCGCCGATGCTGCTGTTCGCCGGCGGCGGTCTGTTGTACTCGAGCGGCAGTACCTGCTCATCGGGCCCGACCACCATGTCGCAGCCGCAGGTCAGCTCGGCCGCGAGCAACTCGATTCCCGCGAATTACCTCGCGCTCTTCAAGTCGATCGGGGCGCGGTACAAGGTGCCGTGGGTAGTGCTCGCCGGAATCGGCAAGGTGGAGAGCGATGACGGCCGCACCACGCTGCCCGGCGTGCACAGCGGATCGAACGCGTTCGGGGCGGCAGGCCCGATGCAGATCGGCATCGGCGGGGCGTCGACGGACACCTGGGGCGGTGCTCCGGTCCATCCGGCCAGCCAGCATGTGACCGGCGTCGCGACGGACGCCAACGGAGACGGGACCGCCAGCGTGTACGACCCGGCCGACGCCATCGCGGGGGCGGCCAAGTATCTGCTTGAGCACGGCGTCCTGACCAACATCCCCGCCGCGATCTTTGCCTACAACCACCTGAACTCCTACGTCCAGTCGGTGCTCGGCTGGGCGAACCAGTACTCCAAGGGCGGATTCGGTGTCAGCTCGCCGGTCGGCGGCGGTGCGCCCCAGTGCGGGCCGACCATCGGCCTGACCTCGAGCAACTACGCGTCGGCCGCGATCGCGTTCGCCAGGCAGCAGCTCGGCAAGCCCTATCTGTGGGGCGGCACTGGCCCGGACGCCTTCGACTGTTCAGGGCTGACCATGATGGCGTACCGGTCAGCAGGCATAGGCATCCCGAGGACTGCGGACCAGCAGTGGCGGTGGGGTCCGCGGGTCGCCCCCAGGCAGGTCCAGCCAGGCGACCTGGTGTTCTTCGCCGGCGCTGACGGGACGGCGAAGGCGCCAGGCCACGTCGGCATCGTGATCGGCCACGGCCTGATGATCGACGCGCCATCGGCCGGCCTGCAGGTCAGGATTGAGCCGTACACCAGCAGCGGTGCGGTCGGTTTCACGCGTCCTTGGGCGCACGCTGGCGTCAAGCGGTCGCCCGTCCTGGCCAGCGGCGGACCTTAGCGGGGTGGGAAATTGCGGCAATCTGGCAGCAGACGTCCAACTGGCGGCATTCGCGCTGGAAAACGACGCTGAGATGTTCTCTAACGACAGCGACTTCGGTAGGTTGCCAGGACTCAGATGGAGCAATCCGCTCAACTGACCCCTAGCCGTCAGGAGACTGCATGGACTTTGAGTTGTCAGACGAGCAGCGCTTGCTCAGGGACACGATGCGGTCGTTCGTCGACGAGCAGATCCGGCCGGTCGCCAGGGAGTGGGAGGAGTCCGGCCGGTACCCCGAGGAGATCGTGGCCACGATGCGGGACATGGGCCTGTTCGGGCTCCTCGTTCCCGAGGAGTACGGCGGCATGGCGGCCGACATGGTCTCGCTGGCCGTCGTCTTCGAAGAGATCTCGCGCGGCTGGATGGGGGTGGCCGGCATTATCGGCAGCCATTCGCTGTCCTGCTGGATGATCGCCCGGTACGGGACGCAGGAGCAGAAGCGCGAGCATCTGCCTGCGCTGGCCAGCGGCGAGCGCCGGACCGGAATAGGGCTGACCGAGCCAGGTGCTGGCAGCGACCTGCAGGGCATCGCCACGACCGCGCGCCGGCACGGGGATCACTACGTCGTCAGCGGCCGCAAGACATGGATCACCAACGGCAGGCACGCCGACCCGCTGCCGGTCCTCGTGAAGACCGACCCGTCGGCCCGGCCCGCGCACAAGGGGATGTCCGTGCTCCTCGTCGATCCCGCCTCGGCCGGCTTCGAGGTGGTGAGGGACCTGCCGAAGCTCGGGTACCGGGGACCAGAGACCTGCGAAATCGTGCTGGATGACGTGCGGGTGCCGGCGACGAGCCTGCTCGGCGGCGCGGAGGGCAGGGGCCTGCAGCAGGTGCTCGCTGCGCTGGAGAAAGGCAGGATCAACATCGCCGCCCGGGCGGTGGGAGTTGCCCAGGAGGCCTACGCCCAGGCCCTGCGCTACTCCGGCGAGCGGGAGGCCTTTGGCCAGAAGATTTCCGGTTTCCAGGCCGTCCAGCTCAAGCTGGCCGACATGGCCATGAAGCTCCAGGCCGCGAGGCTGCTGACGTACTGGGCCGCCGCTCAGGCTGACGCCGGGCGGCGGGCTGACCTGGAGTCAGGGCTCGCGAAGGTGTACGCCTCCGAGGTCGCCTACGAGTGCGCATTCACCGCGATGCAGGTGCACGGCGGCTACGGCTACTCCAAGGAATTCACCGTCGAGCGGCTCTACCGGGACGCTCCGCTGATGGTGATCGGCGAAGGGACCAACGACATCCTGCGCACAGTCATCGCCGAGTCGCTGATCAGCGGCCGCGGCGTAATCGGCTAGCAGTGCAGTCCGCCAGGCCGGCTGACGGGCCAGCCGGCCGAATTCGAAAGCGGCCCAGCCACTGGCAATATCGTTTGTATGCTCATACGTGCGCCAACGAGTGATCCTGCGCCCGGCGTCCCCGAGGGCATGTGAGCGGGCGCAGGGTCGTGCCCGGCCGGCAGCGGTAACCCGTCGCGCGGCCTGGCCGAAGTCCAGGGAGATGAGTGGATCACGTGCGCCACCGCACGGGAGGGAGTTGCCGCCGGCGGCTACTGGCGGCCGGCGCTGTGACGCTGGCCGGGATCCTGGCGTCGGCCTGCGCTGCCCAGAAGGCGGCCAGCGAGTCTAAGGCCTCCCGCGCGGCCTACGACAAGCTCGCCGGGCACGGTGTGAGCCACACAGCGGCGCCGGTCGGCCGCGGCGGCGGATCGCGGTCTGCGCTGCCGCCTGGCCAACGGCACGTGAATAGGGCCAAGCCGCTCGCCGGGAAGATCGTCGGAATCGACCCGGGTCACAATGGCCTCAACGGCACCGATCCTGCGTACCTGGCGCACCAGGTTTTCAACGGCCGGACCATGGAAAACTGCAACACCACCGGCACGCAGACCGCCGCGGGCTACACCGAGTCCCTGTTCAACTGGAACGTCTCCAGGTACCTGACCGCCGATCTGCGCAAAGACGGCGCAAGAGTGGTGCTGACCAGGCCGAACAATCACGGTATCGGGCCCTGTGTCGACAAGCGGTCCACCATGCTCAATCACACCGACGTGGCGATTGACATCCATGCCGACGGCGGCCCGGCCTGGGGCCGCGGCTTCACCGTCCTCGAACCCGTTGCGGACGGGCCGAATAACAAGGTCATCGGCTCCTCGATCCGGTTCGGGCACGATGTCCACCAGGCGCTCCTGGCCGGTACGCCGATGCGGGTCAGTAACTATTACGGGCGTGGCGGCTATATCTTCCGCAACGACCTGGCCGGGCTGAATCTGACCACCGTCCCGAAGGTCCTGATCGAGTGCGGCAACATGCCCAACCGGGCCGATGCCGCGCAACTGACCGCGGCGCGCGTGCAGCGCCAGATCGCCAGGGCGCTGGAGGCGGCGATCATCCGCTTCCTGACCGGCAGGTGGCCGCATCGCAAGTAGGATTCGACGCAGTAATCGTCGGAATGTCCCGGGTGACTGCAATGGTTAGCGGCATGAGCAAGCCACGTCGGCTAGCGGCCGCGTCCGTATTGGCGCTGGCCATTGCCGGGTGCTCGGCCGCTCCGCCGGCACCGTCGCCGACGACTGACCCGACCACCACCGGCGGGCTGGCCACCGGGACGCCGAGGCCGTCCGATTCCGCTACCCGATCGCCTCAGCGGCCATCGCCGTTCGCGGGCCTGGCCGGTTATCTCTCCCATCGCCAGGGCGTCGTGACCGCCGCTGTCTACGACCGCCGCACCGGACGCACCTCGATTTACCACCGGGGTATCCGCCAGCACACCGCGAGCATCTTCAAGGTCGAGATCATGGGCACAGCGCTCCGCCAGGCCGAGGCCGCGGGCCGTGCGCTGCCGGCTGCCTATCGGGCGCTGATCCAGGCGATGATCGAGAACAGCAACAACGACGCGGCGACGTCGATGCTGGCCAAGGTGGGCGGGCCAGGCGCGGTGAAGCGGTTCGACCTGCTGGCCGGCCTGACCGACACGACGCCGTCCAGGTTGAAGTACATCCCTGGAACGTCGCTGGCCGGCTGGGGCCTGACGACGACGACCGCTCTCGATGAGGTCAGGCTGGTCAAGAGGTTCGCTTACCCAAACTCGCTATTGTCCGCCGCCAGCCGGCGGTATGGCCTGAACCTGATGGAGCACGTTGAGTCCGATCAGGCCTGGGGCGTCTCGGGAGGCACCTCAGGAGGCCTGCCATCGGGCACCACCGTCGCGCTGAAGAACGGCTGGCTTCCGCTGGCGAATTCAGGCTGGCAGGTCAACAGCATCGGCTGGGTCTCCGGCCATGGCCGCGACTATGTGCTCGCCGTGCTGACCAACCACAGTCCGAGCTTTCAATCTGGCATCGACACGGTCGACGGCATCGCCCGTCTGGTCTTCCGAGCACTGGCGCCGAGGCATGGCGGCAGCACCTGAGCGCGGCTACATGTCAGCCTGATTCACCGCTGGCAGCGAGTACTGCTGCGCGACCGGGTTCCACTGATCGGCGAAGCTCGTCTTGGCGGCCACCGCCCGGCCGTCCCAGGTGCCGGCCTGGTTAAACGCGGTGGAACTCGAGGCGGGGGAGCAACCCGCCTGCTCTTGCCTGGCCCATTTGAGGTAGTTATTGTCCGCGTTCAGGGATGCCTGCAGGGCATCGAGCAGGCCGTTTTTGAGGCTGCCGCCGTTCGCGAGCGCTGCGACATCCAGGTTAAGCGCCTGGCTGTACTCGCTCTGGCGATTCATGGCGACGCCGCGAATGGTCGCCACGTCCGCGGCCAGCTGACTGCTGGTCAGCGAAGAGCAATTGTTCTCGATCTCGCTGACGGCTGGCTGGAGCTTCCCCCTGCTGGCCCG
>DASWGE010000427.1:0-2303 GCA_036393895.1 Streptosporangiaceae bacterium
GCCTGCGGAACAATGAAGACCGCTGCGGCCGTTCCGGTCAAGGTCGAGGTCATCAGGGGTCAGCTCGCGTGCTCCACTGCCAGGGCCGTTGAGGGCGCCTACGCCATGGCGATCAGGTCCGGGCGGGCTCCAGGGAACGGCGGCGGCGGGCCGGTCAAGATACAGGGCTGGACCTGCCAGGGTTTCGCGACCCCGATCGTGCTCCAGACCGGCAAGGCGTCCAAGTGCGTCCGCGATGGCGTCGAGATCCTGGAGATTCTCCCGCCGGTCCCGTCACCGTCTGCCTCCTCCTAGCCGCTCGGCGAACCCAGTGGTGCTCCGCCACGGAGCACCGCGCCGGTCAGCCGCGTGGCCGAGGCGACCGCGGCGTCCCTGGCCACGGCAACCTCGTCATCGGTCAGGGTCCGGTCGGGCGCCCTGAATCGCAGCGTGAAAGCCAGCGACTTCCGACCTGGCCCCACCTGCTCGCCGGAGTACATGTCGAACAGCCGCACGTCCTCGAGCAGGCCCTCGGCACCGCCAGCCGCGGCTCCGGCTACCAGCGCGGACTTGACGTCGGCGGCCGGGACGTCCTGCGCGACTACCAGCGCCACGTCCTGCGTCGCGACCGGGTAGGTCGAGATGACCGGCGCCTGGATCGGCGCAAGCCCAGCAGCGGCGCGCTCGATCGCGGACAGGTCAAGCTCGACCGCGCAGGTCCGCGGCGGCAGCCGGAACGCGTTGACGACCCTCGGATGAAGTTCGCCGGCGTGGCCAAGCGACGCTAGCTCGCCTCGCTCGCCCGCGCCGGGCTCGCCGGGATCACCGGATCCGAGCACGAACTCGGCGCATCGGCCAGGATGCCACGGCTCGCTTGTCGCGGCCTGGATCTCATGCGGCACCCGGCTTATCCTGAGCACCGTGCGCGCGGCCTCGATCGCGTCCTGGAAGCTGGCCGGCCGGCCGGCCCCCCACCACCCGGCAGCCTCGCGCTGGCCGGTGAGCACGACCGCGAGCAGCCTCGGCTGGTCGGGCAGCGCCTCATCGAGCTCGGCGATCTCCTCGGGGCTAGGGGCACGGTCAACGGGCAGGATGGGGGCGATGCGGACGCCGGCGGGGTCCTGCCTGGTCCGCGCGACGATTCCGATCTCGAACAGGGACAGATCGGCGAAGCCGCGGCCGACGTTTCTGTTGATCACCCGGAACAGACCGGGCAGCAGCGAGGTGCGAAGCTGCGGTTCCTCCTCGCTGATCGGGTTGGCCAGGCTGACCGCGCGCCGTCTCGGGTCGCCGGCGCCCAGCTGGAGCCGGTCGAAGTCGTCGGCCGAGCCGAACGGGCTGCTGATCACTTCGACGTATCCCGCGCCGGCAAGCGCACGGCCGAGGGCGCTGCGAAGCCGCTGCATCGGGGTCCTGCCCTTGCCCGCGACCGCCCGCGGCATCCTGATGCCGATCTTCTCGTACCCTTCGAGCCTGATCACCTCTTCAGCCAGATCGTTCGGGTCGGTGAGGTCCGGTCGCCAGGACGGCGGCGTCACGGTCAGCAACATGCCGTGGCCGTTGCCGTCACTGGTCCTGGTGACCGTGCAGCCGACCTCTCGCAGCCTCCTGATCACCGTGTCGGTGCCGTAGCTCGTCCCGGCTACCCGGTCGGGGTGATCGGCTGGTATGACGATCACCACCGGCTCGATCGGCGCGGATGCGAGCGTGTACCCGGGCACGACCGTCCCGCCGCCAAGCTCGGCGAGCATGGCGACCGCCTTCGCCGAAGCCCGCAGCGCAAGCTCGTAGTCGACGCCGCGTTCGAAGCGCGCCGAGGCCTGGCTGAACAGCCGGTGCCTGCGGCTCATCCGGGCGACTCCGGCGGCGCTGAAATGCGCGGCCTCGATTACCAGGTCGGTCGAGGTCTCGCTGATTTCGGTCGCCAGGCCGCCCATCGTGCCCGCCAGCCCGATCGGGCCTGATGAGTCGGTGATGACGATGTCATCGGGATCGAGCGTCCTGACCACGTGGTCGAGCGTCTCAAGCTTCTCGCCAGGCCTGGCTCGCCGGACGACAATCGGGCCGTCCAGCGCCGAGGCATCGAAGGCGTGCAGCGGCTGGCCAAGCTCGAGCATCAGGTAGTTGGTCACATCGACGGCCAGCGACACGCTGCGCATGTCCGCGCGAGCGAGCCTGACTCGCATGGCCAGCGGTGTCGGCCCGGCCGGATCGATCCCGCGAACCTCGCGGAGCGCGAACCGGTCGCATGCGGTCGGATCGGCGATGCTGGCCTGGTGCACCTCACCGGTGCCGGGCGACTGCGCCCAGTCAGGCAGGCCAGC
>DASWGE010000428.1:0-7137 GCA_036393895.1 Streptosporangiaceae bacterium
TTGGTTCTCGCGCTGACCGTCGCCTGCATCGGCGGGGTCATCGGCTCCGTCGCGTACCGCGCGGTGCGGGCGATTCCGGCGAGGGCAGCCAGATGACCATCGTGGCGACCGCCCCGCGGCTGGGCCACCTCGAGCGCAGGAGCCGCCGACGGCTCCGGCGCTTGCTCGCTGGCGTGGCCGACCGCGGTCCGGGTCTCGCCCCGTACCGCGGGCGGTGCCTGGGTGGTTGTCTCCGACAGCGGGCCTGGGTTTTCGCACCCTGACCCGGCGCGGCGAGGGCTGTCCAGTGCTGGCTCGACCGGGCTGGGCCTGGACATCGCCCGCCGCATCGCCGAGGGCTCGGGCGGAACGCTCACCCTCGGCCGCTCGCCGCACGGCGGCGGGGCGGTCACCATCGGACTCGGGCCTGCCGAGCGCCTGGCGCGCAAGCCGCGATGTCACATCAAGACGAAGCGGCTCGAACGCGACGAGACGGCAGATGACGATACAGTCTTCGGTCCGCCTGAGCGGTTCCAGGTCCGCTGACGCCAAGACGCCGCCTCGGCGCTTGCGCAAGTCGTCTCCGCAAATCGCTGCACGATATAGAACTCGTGTTCGATTCTGGGCTATGGTTGCATCGTGACAGCGTTCGTACCGCCCGGCTGGCCGACCGGTGTGCAGCCGCCTGACGGCCCGGAGTTCGAGCGGTCAGCTGTGGCGTGGCTACTCGAAATCCTTCCTGCTGACTACCTGCTGCATGGCGTGCTGCGACGGCACCCAGTCGCCCTGGCCTCGCTGGCCAGGCATCACCTGAACGCCTGCGTCGAGGGGGCCAGGAGCGGGTACCGTACCGCCCGGTCGGAACTCGGGCCGCAGCTGCCGCCGGGCGCCGTGGAGGCGATGCTGACCGTCTACCGGAGCGAGGGGAAACGACTCGCCCACGCGGCGAAGGCGGCCGACCTGATCGAACGCGCGCTGCACGGTGAGGTCTTCGTCCCGCACATGAGCGGCGGGGCCAGGTCGGCGCCTCCCCCGCCGGTCAGCAGCGCAGCCGACGAGCGGTCGCCTGGCCGCGTCAGACGTCCAGCTCGGTCACCAGCGGCTGGCACGCCGGCTCGCCGGCCGGCCCAGGCTCAGCCTGCCCAGCCTCGAACGCCACAGCCTCGAACGCCACAGCCACGATCGGAACCGTCTCCATCGGAACAGCCTCGCTCAGCGGAGTCTCGCTCGCCCCGCCGACGTCAGTCGGGAGCGACTTAGTCCAGCCGGACTCCGGGCTGAAATCCTTGACCACGCGCGCGGGAGCGCCGGCCACTACGCAGCGGTCGCCGATCTCCCCCCGCACGACCGAGCCGGCCGCGACGACGACATTTCTCCCGATCACCGATCCGGGCAGCACGATCACGCCGGTGCCAAGCCATGTGCCAGCGCCGATCCTGACCGGCGCGTTGACCGGCCACTGCCGGCCGATCGGAACGTCGGGGTCGGCATAGCTGTGGTTCTGGTCGGTGATGTAGACGTACGGGCCCGTGAACACGTCATCGCCGATGTCGATCGAGTGGTGCGCCACTATGTGGCTACCCCGGCCGATCACGCAGCGGTCGCCGATCCTCAGTACGGAATCGGGCCCGAGATCATGGCCGGGCGCCATCCCGGCGCAGATCGAGGCCTGCTCGCCGATCATAGTTCCGGCGCCAACCTCGATCCACCGCTCGCCGTAAATAGAGCCGGTCGGGAACGCGATCAGCGAGCCCGGCCCGAACGCGGCGAACGACCCGCCAGCGACGGTTTCGGCCGTCACGGTTCCGGCTTTCTGGATCCCGCGCCAGGCAGCGTGAACGACCCGGGCGGCTACGCGCCGCCAGGCCCCCCTCAATGACGGCATTCCAGACATTGCCTAGCCACAGTAGCGCTACGCGGGCCTCACCCGGCCACTCCTCGCCCCGTGGCCCCGCACTTAGCACGGGTTAGGTAGGTACAAATCGTGCACATCGGGCGGCGAAGTGACTGGAATCAGTGTGATGTCGACCGCATCACGTCTGCCGGCCGGCGGCGGCGAGCTGGCCACACGCGCCGTCGATCTCCCTTCCGCGGGTATCGCGTACCGTGACGGGAATCCCCCGGTCTGCCAGGCATCGCTCGAACGCGGCCGCAACCTCCGGCTCCGACGCTGTCCACTTCGAGCCTGGAGTCGGATTGAGCGGAATCAGGTTGACGTGCGCCAGCCTCCCGGCCAGCAGCCTCGCCAGCGCCTCAGCCCGCCAGGCCTGGTCGTTGATCTCGCGGATCATGGCGTACTCGATTGAGACCCGCCGCCTGGTCGCCGCGGCATAACCCCAGGCCGCGTCCAGTACCTCAGCGACCTTCCAGCGCCGGTTCACCGGTACCAGCGAATCGCGGAGCTCGTCATCTGGCGCGTGCAGCGACACCGCCAGCCGGGCCGACAGCCCTTCGGCGGCCAGCCGCCGCATCGCGGGGGCCAGGCCCACAGTCGAGATGGTGATAGCACGCTGAGAAATTCCGAACCCGTCGGGCACCGGGTCGCTCAGCCGCCCGACGGCGGCCAGCACGGGCGCATAGTTCGCCAGCGGCTCGCCCATCCCCATGAACACGACGTTGGAGATCCGCCCTGGCCCGCCCGCTATCTCGCCACGGGCCAGCCCGCGAGCCCCGTTAAACACCTGGGTGACGATCTCGGCCGCGGACAGGTTCCTGGTCAGGCCTGCCTGGCCGGTCGCGCAGAACGGGCATGCCATTCCGCATCCCGCCTGCGATGAGACGCACATGGTGACCCGGCCCGGGTAACGCATCAGTACGGACTCGACGAACGAGCCGTCGGCTGCCTGCCAGAGCGTCTTGCGGGTCATGCCGCGGTCACAGGTCAGCTCCCTGGTCGCTGACAGCAGCCGCGGCAGCAGGGCGGAGACGAGCACGCCACGCGAGGTGGCCGGCAAGTCGGTCATCTCGTCGGCCGACTCGGTCAGCCTGCCGAAATAGTGCCGCGACAGCTGATCCGCGCGGTAAGCAGGCTGCCCGAGTTCGGCGACGGCTGCCCGCCGGTCCGCGGAACCGAGGTCGGCCAGGTGCCGGGCGGGACGCAACCTGGACGCCCGGGCGGGGCGGGCGGGCGCGATCTCGACGACTTCCAAGCAAACCCCTCACGGTATCCGCGCAGTGGCCACGCGATCCGCGGAATGTGGATAGATTTCCCTATCATGCAGACCATGCGCGGCCGATCCAGTAAGCCCAGGATATCCGCCCAGCCAGGACGGCCGGCGACGCTGCTGGACAGCGAAAGCCCGTACGGCAGCAGGCGCGTGGTGATCGAGTACGACAGCTGGACGACGGCCGCGTATATGCACGACAGCAGCGACCCGATCGCGGCGACCTGGCTCGCCAACCACCGCAAGGCCCCGGGCGACGTGAACCTGACGTTGCTCGACTCTGGCCAGGCGCCGGAAATGCCCGAGGGCTATACCAAGCACCCGGACGGCAGGCCCCCGATGGATCCGCAGGAGCTGCGCGCTGTCTGGTTCGAGGAAGGCGACGGAGTCGCGCTGTACGAAGGCAATGACCTGCTCGCGGTCATGCCCGGGTGGTCCAACATGTCCAAGGGCATGCCCGGCTATACCAGGGACGTGATCGGGCAGACCCCGTTCGCCTGGTCACTCGATGACGCCATGGAGGGGCTCGGTCCGCGCGTGACCGAGGCATCGGACTTCTGGCGCTGGCGGCTCGACCCGCAAGCGTGGGCACAGTTTCAGCAGGGCATGCTCGGGCACCTGCTGGCGAGGCTAGGACCGGGCGCGCGCTACTGGGATGTGTCGGGGAACAGGCGGCCCCAGGTTGGCGTGTCCGAGCGGTCGCCGACCGGACGACGGTCCTACACGGTGCTGACGACCGTGGGGATGAGCTGCCAGCGGATGCCCGGGATCGAACAGACTGGTCCAGGCGCCCGCGGCAGCGCCAGGATCGAGCTAGCGGTCGCGACGACGCTGCCCAGCAATCAGGCCGCCAGGATCTTCCTGTGGCTGGCTCAGCACCCGTGGCGCGAGGTCACCTGGATCGAGAACGGCCAGACCATCCGCTGGTACCACGAGCCGTCATCTTTCCCCCTAGGCAGCGGAAACGAGGCGATCCTGTTTATCGACAATCCAGGCCGGCTGCTCGGCCCGGAAGTGCCTGACCTGTCTGGCTTTACCGTCGGCGGCGAGCCGGTCACCTGGCTGTGGCTAATCCCCATCTCGAACCGCGAGCGACTGCTCGCCAAGAGCCGCGGCGCCGCCAGCCTGGTCAACCAGATGGCGTCGCAACGCCGTAGCTGGGTGGTCAGCTAGCGTCAGGACAGGAAGATCGTCATGACGAGCCAGGCAACCGGGGCGACGATCAGCAGGGCGTCAATCCGGTCGAGGATGCCGCCATGGCCGGGAAGTATCGATCCCATGTCCTTGGTGTCGAGGTCGCGCTTGATCATCGATTCGGCGAGGTCACCGAACGTCGCGGCGGCGACCGCCGCTACGCCGAGCACCAGGCCGCTCCACACCGTTCCTGGCAGCAGGTAGGTCATTCCGAGCGCGCCGGCGGCCAGGCAGAGGACAAAGGATCCCGCCAGGCCTTCCCAGGTCTTTTTCGGGCTGATCGCCGGCGCCATCAGGTGGCGCCCGAAAAGTATGCCGGAGAAGTAGCCCCCGGTATCGCTGCAGACCGCGAGGATCACGAACAGCAGGTCCCGGTGTGCGCCGTGCGGCTGCGCGAGCATCAGCGCGACGAACGACGCCAGCGTCGGCAGGTAGATCAGCGCGAAGACGCCAGCGGTGACGTCCCGGACGTAGCCGCTGACCCCGCCCGGCAGCCGCCAGGCGAGCACGGCGATGAACGTGACGGCCAGCGCGGCTAGCGCATCCCTGGCACCTTGCCAGTAGGCCAGGCCGAACATCGCCGCCCCGCCGACAGCGACAGGGATCAGTGGCAGCCTGGTCTGCCTCGTGGCCAGGACATGGTGGAGTTCGGCCAGGGCAATCCCGACGATCACGGCGACCAGGATCAGGAACGTGACCTTCATGGTCAGCAACGTGACGATGACAAGGGCACCCAGGCCGACCCCGACAGCGATGGCGACAGGAAGGTTGCGGCCGGTGTTAATCGTTCTATGTTCGGTCACGCGGCCCGCCCTCCCCCTAGGTCGCTCGCTGTCGTTGCGAACACTCATGCCCGGCCAGGGGCTGTCCGGACAGCGAGCCACACGCTCGCCACCTGTAGGGAACCTGCGGTTAGCGAGATGTTCCTCTTTGGGAGCTAAGTTATACCTTGAGCCGTGATCTGATCCGACCGGCCTAGACCCCTTGGCCTAGACCTCAAGCAACTCCGCTTCCTTGTTCTTCAGCAACTCGTCGACCTGCGCCACGTAGGTGTGAGTGACCTTGTCGAGTTCTGCCTCGGCCCTCCGGCCGTCGTCTTCACCCTCGTCACCGTTCTTGACGAGCTTGTCGATGGCGTCCTTGGCGTGCCTGCGGATGTTCCTGATCGACACCCGGCCATCCTCGGCCTTGTGCCGGGCAACCTTGATGTACTCCTTGCGCCTTTCCTCGGAGAGCTCGGGAAAGACGACGCGGATGATGGCGCCGTCGTTCGACGGGTTCACGCCGAGATCGCTGTTGCGGATGGCCTTCTCGATCGATCCAAGCGATGCCTTGTCGAACGGCTGGACCACGACCATCCTCGGCTCGGGCATGTGGAACGATGCCAGCTGATTCACCGGCGTCTGCGTGCCGTAATACTCGGCGGTGATCCTGCTGAACATCGACGGGTGGGCGCGGCCGGTCCTGATTGTCCCGAAATCGTCCTTCGCGACTGCGACGGCCTTCTCCATCTTCTCCTCGGCCTCGAGAAGTGTCTCGTCAATCATTTCGACTCCTCAATACCTCTCGGAGCGCGCGCGTCGGACAAGCCGACGCGCGGCCGCTCAGGGCGCGGTCCTGCCGTGCCCGTTCCTGCCCACCAGCGTGCCAATCCGCTCGCCGCGCACGGCACGCACCACGTTGCCCTTCCCCATGAGGTCGAACACAACGATGGGCAAATCGTTATCCATGCACAGGCTAACGGCCGTAGCGTCCATGAACTTCAGCTCGCGGCGCAGGACCTCGCTGTAGTCAAGGCGATGGAACATGTTGGCGTCGGGCGTCTTGAGCGGGTCGGCATCGTATACGCCCTTGACCTGCGTGCCCTTCAGTACCGCCTCGGCGCCGATCTCCAGCGCCCGCTGTGCGGCGCTGGTATCGGTCGAGAAGAATGGCGCGCCGAGGCCGGCGCCGAAGATGACGACCCGGCCCTTCTCCAGGTGCCTGATCGCCCGCCGCGGTATGTAAGGCTCGGCAACCTGGCCCATCGTGATGGCAGTCTGGACCCGCGTCTCTATGCCAAGCTTCTCAAGTACGTCCTGGAGCGCCAGGCAGTTGATCACAGTGCCGAGCATGCCCATGTAGTCGGCCCTGGCCCGGTCGATGCCGCGGGCGGACAACGCGGCACCGCGGAACATGTTGCCGCCGCCCACGACGACCGCGACCTGCACTCCCAGCCGGGACGCGTCCCTGATCTCCCGGGCGAAGTGCGACACGGCGTCAGGATCGATACCAAGTCCTGCGCCGCCCGCGAATGCCTCGCCCGACAGTTTGAGAACCACTCGATGCCAGGCCGGGCGCTCGTCGATCTGCTCTCCGGCCGAGTTGTGCCCGGCGGCGGCTTGGGTGCCGCCCGCCACACCATCCCCCGACGGGGTGCTATCTGGCAATGCGGGCTCCCCTCGCCTCAGTGGCCGCCGGGCACCGATTCAACTCGCCTGCCCGATCTGGAACCGTGCGAAGCCGCGAACGGTGGCTCCCGTCTCGGCAAGCAGCTGCTTCACTGACCTCTTAGGATCGCGCACCGACGGCTGCTCGACCAGCGCCACGTCCTTGAAGAACGCGTTCAGCCGTCCCTCAACGATCTTTCCGATCGCCTGCTCCGGCTTGCCCTCTTCGCGGGTCACCTGCTCCGCGATCCGGCGCTCGTTGGCGACGACGTCCTCGGGAACCTCGTCCCTGGTCACGTACTGCGGTCGCATCGCGGCCACCTGGTGCGCAATATCCATCGCGACCGGCGCGCCCGCCTCGTCGATGTCGA